>CAZGSA010000032.1:0-9585 GCA_964528215.1 Candidatus Woesearchaeota archaeon | reverse complement strand
AAAAAGAAAAAGATGAATTTTAAGATTAATAATGAAAGTCATGATATTTTGATTAAGGATTTGACTGATGAGGAAGTTTCTTTAATTCTATCATCAACACCCCAAAAGATCCTATTAAAAATAGGTCAGGAAGAAAAAGTTGAAATTGATGGAAATGATTATTATGATTTATTAATAAAATTAAACTCAATAGAAAAATATTCTTTGTTTAACACCGCCAATATTACGATTAAATCAATTAACGAAAAAATAGCTGAGGAGATAATTGATGAAGGAATTGGAGAGGATGATTCAAATGAAAAAGAATCTATGAATTGGTTTGAAAAATTAATTAATTGGTTTAAAGGACTGTTGGGATAAAAATTTATAAGATAAAAAAACATCCCCCTAAAAAAGTGCCTTATTCTCACCTGTAAATCTTAGGATAAATAAACAGATGTTTATTTATTGTCCCTTATTTATTTTTGTTCCAATATTTCTTTCATGTTTCTTATTGCAGTTTTACTTGCCTTTGGAACAATAATCATATAAGATTTAAGAAAAACCCATGAAAAACAGATTAGTATGGCAAGAATTGGAAAAATCCCAAGACTACTTGTTAATTGATTCATTAATCCAAAAATTATACCTATACTAAATACTATGAATGGAGTTTGAGCCCAAACTAACTGAAAGGTTTGGTTATATTGATATTCTTTGAAGTTAATAAAATTTTCTCGAGTTCCTTTCCACTCTTTAGACTCTTTTAAAATATCTTCTTTCCTGTCCTGTTTAAAAATTATTTTATTATAAATTGCAGTTATGACTACTATTATCCCTACAAGTAATATCTGGTTTGTTATACTTAACATTTTTTCTCTCAGAAATAGCCCTCTGAGGTAAGCATCACCTCAAAAATATGGCGTTTATGCCGTTTTAATACTTTTCTAAATCTGCTCTATAATCTTTATTAATAAATAAACATATCAATAAAGAATAAAAACCCCTGAAGTTTTGATTTTGTATGATTAAAGTTATTTTATCTGATGATGATAACCCTTTTACCCAAATTGAGGAATCTCTAAAAATAACTGCGGAGATTGAAAATTCTTTTGATAAAAGAAAAAAAATTGAATTAGATCTTTCAGAAGTCAATTGGGCCTTGCCCTGTTCAGTTATTTTAATTAGCGGAAAATTGATGGAAATTCTTAGCAAGGGGGCTGAAGTTAGTTATATCCCTCCAAAAAATCAAAAGGTTAGAGAATGGCTTTCTAACATCGGTTTTCCCATAGGTAAAAAAGATGATGGAAATACTTTTGTTTCAATAAAGCATTTTTCAAATAACCCTGAGAATAAAAATCAAGTTAATAAAGAATCTAATGCTTTGATAGATTCTATGGAAAATAAAATTCCTAACACTTTTGGGAGCAGTATAAAGTATATTCTTGGTGAGCTTGCAGACAATATGGATGAGCATTCTAATTTTACTTTTGCTTCATTAATGGCTCAGTATTACCCAAGAAAAGAACATTTAGATATGGCTGTTTTAGATAATGGAATAAGCATTCCGTTTAATTTTGAAAAGAATCAAGTCCCTTTTGATAAAGATTCTGAAGCAATAAGAAAGGCCCTTGCCGGAGAAGTAACAACTAAAAAAAATGAAAAAATGAGGGGTTATGGATTAAAGTCTTGTAGGGATATCTCATTAAAGGAGATAAAGGGCGAATTACATGTAGTCTCCCGAAATGGAGTAATCATACTAAAAGAGGACGAAGAACCAAAATTATATGACTTTACAAATGTTTCTTTAAATGGAACCTTTCTTTATTTTAGGCTTCCTACCCCTAAAAATGCTGTAAACATCTATCCTTATTTGGAGGGGTAGAAAAGTTTATATATATACTTCTCTACTTTACTATATGGCAATAAAAATTTTGTTGTCGCAGGAGTTTGGCAATAATATTTTCACCCGAAAAACTATTTCTGCTTTCTTCGAGAAAGTAAATTTAAAAAAAGAAGCAGAAATTGTCTTAGATTTTAAGGGGATAGAATTTATTTCGAGATCCTGTGCGGATGAATATTTGAAACAGAAAGAATTATCTAAGAAGAAAATTATAGAGAGAAATATGTCTAAAGAAGTTTGTTCTATGTTCAATGCAGTACAAAATCAGTATGAAAAAGAAGGTATTACAATTTCTTTTATAGATTGTTCTATTCCTAAACGAGAGATTGTTGCTTAAAATCTTTCTAAATTTTTATGTTTTTCAGTTTTGAATCTAAAAGATTAATTTAAATTAGTTATCGTGGACGATAAAGACAGAAACCATCAAATGTTGCGGGATTATGGCAAGGAAATTGATCTAAGACTCTTGTCTTTAAATCTTTGAGAGAATCTATTCTGGTATTTCCAACTACTGTTTCATTTCCAGGACATGGACTTACTCTTCCATCTCCGTAAATCTGCATAAATTCGACACATGGAAATGTTGCAAAATTATTGTATATAGGATGCTTAAATCCATACTCTGCATCAACTCTCTGAACTACTTCCCTCATTTTAGATAATTCTTCTTGGGATAAAACTAAACTTCCATCAAAATCTTCACTTCCGCTTCTACCTGCTGGAAGATAAGTTGAAAATACAACCCATAAATTATTATTTCTGCAATATTTTAATGTTTGTTCTATTTCACTGACATTTTTCTTAGTAACAACCATATCAAAACCAAGCCTTGTTCTTCCGTCATCTCTTGTTTCATTGAATCCTTGTTCAATTAGTCTGTTTATTGCATCATTTCTTCCTTGAAAATATGTTCCAGTTTTGTCACCCACAACCCAATTTTGATAATCTGCATAAAATAAACTATCGCATTTAGGACAAACACTTGCTCCAGTATCATAAAGCCTTCTAACAAATTCTTTATCTGTTAATTTTGTAGCACCATCAGTAAAAACAACTGGAACTATTCCTCTTATAGAAGTATGTTCAATTATTTTAAAAAAGTCTTTATCTAAAGTTGGTTCTCCTTCCCCTAAATAGTCTATTCCCTTAAATCCTAACTCGGAGGCTTCATCTATTGTTCTTTCTATTTCTTCTAAAGTTAGGGTTTTCTTTCTTTTATCTGTAAAACAATGAAAACAATCGTGTTTGCATGCCCCGGTCATTGCTCTAAAGTCTAATACTGAGGAAACTCCACCATGCCATCCATTTAAAACTGCACCTATTCCCTTAGGAACTTTTCCTAAACCAAAATATTCATTAATCATTTTTTTAACAACCCCCTTAATTTTCCTAAAAAACTAACTTGAGGAATAGCAACTTGCGGAGCGAGAATTATGCTGTACATCTCTCTCCACATAATCTCGGGATGATTTGCTCCAGTAATTATATGATAAACTCTGGGTTCATTTCTTGTTTCGTTAATCAGAAATTCAATATCTGTAATTTTTTGAGGTTTGTATAAAGGAGAAGTAGACATTTTACCATGAGCATTTAAACAATGTTCGACTAAATCTACTGCTTGATTTCCTGAAGGAATATCAGCACGAATTATAAATGATCCTTGAAAAGAAGTAAAATCATCGCATAAATATGAAACTGCAAGATTACATCTGCCAATCCCTTGTGATACCTCATTAATTTTTTGAGTAGTTTGAATGAGAGGTCTTCCTTTTAATCTAAGTTCTCTTTGAAGGGCATTGTCTGCTTCCGTAAATCTGTCTGCATCAGGATATCTTGTTAAGGTATATCTCTGGCTACTAAAATCATATTGTTCTATTTCTTGTGAATTTTGATTTACCATTTTATTTATTACTACTATTTAGTTACATAGATAGGTAAGAACAATATATAAAATATTTGATTAAAAGTTTTATCAAAATGACAATATTTATAAATATTCGGATATTATGTTAAAGATGGATAAAGTGTATACCTTAGACCTCAAGGATAAGAAGATACTGTCAGAGTTAGATAAGAATGCCCGACAGTCAAATAATCAGATTGGTAAAAAAATTGGTCTGAGCAAAGAAGTTGTAAAATATCGTATTGATAATATGATTAATGCAGGAGTCATTCTTAAATTCTATACTTTAATCAATTACTTTAAGTTAGGAATTATGAAATTTAAACTTTATTTAAGGTTTACAAATGCCAGTAAAGAAAAAATAGAGGAAATTGGTGAATATTTTAAAAAACATAAGAAAACAGAATGGGATGTTGCCTGTTCAGGTAGATGGGATATGATTGTAGGATTTTTAGTAAATAATGTAAACGAATTTGATGATGAGGTTCAAGCAGTTATGAATAAATTCTCTAAATATATTCAAGAGAAAGCAGTTACAACAACCCTTTATTTAGTTCATCATGAGAGAGGTTTTCTTGGGAATAAAACTGCTGACATAGTTTATCACACCTCTAAAGATCCTCGGGAAAAAATCGATAAAATTGATGAAGAAGTCATTAAGGTTTTAACGAATAATGGAAGAATGCCAGTAACAGAAATTGCAGAAAAAATAAAAACCACCCCAAAGGTAATCCAATATAGAATTAAAGAACTGGAAAAAAAGAAAATAATTCTTGCATATAAAGTATTATTAAATCCAAAAGTAATGAATAGAATTTTTTGTAAAGGTATATTTTATCTTGAAAATACAAATCAAGAGAAAACTAAGCAGTTTATATCTTATTTATCTTCTATTCCCGATGCTGTATGGCCTCAGAAGGTGATGGGAACATGGGATTTTGAACTCGATTGCGAAGTTGAAAGTTACGACAGATTTCAAGATATAATTTTGAATATAAAAGAAAAATTCCCAGATATTGTAAAGAACCATGAGTTTTGTATTGTCTCAAAAGAATTTAAATTGGATTTTTATCCTGGGGCATATCCGCAGTTTAAAATAAAATAAATCACTTTTTCTTTTTACTAATATTTAATCCTTCTAAAATTATGTTGAGATTTTCTTCTGCTTCTTTTTTATCTTTGCCTTTTAATTTTTGAAGTTGCTGTTTAGCAAGGAGGAACATCATTTTGTTTAGTGCTTCTCTTTCTTTTTTTGTTTCATGGAAGTCTGTATCTTGTTTTAGATATGCTTTCTCGCTTAATGGAAAGCCACAGAACTCACAATATTCTGCTTTAGGCTTATTCTCCTTGCTACATCTAATGCAAGTAATAATCTTCTCTGCATCTTCAATCTTTTTCTTTTCTTTTATTCCTTCTGCTTCGAGAATTGCATTATCTAAGTCTTCAGGATTATGGTGAGAATATTCAGAAATTACATTATAATTCTTGCTATGCCCAACAATTTGCTTTATAATCTGATCGTTAAGCCCGTCTCTTTGCCATTTAGAGATTTTAGAATGTCTAAACCATTTTGGAACTAAGCCAGGCATATTTGCCTTTTCTCGAATATAATGAAACATCTTTAAGACTGCTTCTTCAGATAATGCTTTATTTTCTTTTACATTAAAATTTCTAAAAATAAACATATCCTGCATCTGCTCATCATCAGCATCAAATATTTCTTTAAATTCTTCTCTCCAACGATTAAGATAAGGCAGAGAATAATAAAGTAAAACCTGCCTTGATACAAAATCTCCTGATTTTTTTGCTGTTACTATTTTAACTCTGGTTCTATTTTTGTCGTTGATAATCGAGGACCATCGTAATGCAAGAATTTCTCCAGGTCTTCCTGCAGTGTCCCAACTTATCATTAAATATAATTTATCTCTATTGTTGCTGACTAATTTAATAAGTTTCTCAACATCTTTTTTCACAAGAGTTTTATCAGGAATCTTCAATCTCCTCTCTCTTCCTTCGCCTTTTGGAGGCTTAATGTCTCTGACTTCTTCAGGATAAAAATCATTTTCACCTTTCCAAAACTTAAATGCTTTTTTAATGAAAACCCTGAAGTCATGTTTTGCATGAGCGCTGTAACGGGATGAATTAATCCATCCCCCAAGTTGTTTTATTTCTTGTCTTGTTGCTTTATCAAAATCTTTATCAAGAACATAAGCGAGAATAACCAACCTGCTACGATACTTTTGTCTTCTGTTTTCAGAGATTCCTTCTGCTGAAATATCTTTAATGAAGTTTTCTATCAACTCTTTATTTCTTTTTGTTATCTTTAGAACTGATTCAACACTCTCTCCTCTTGTAAAAACAGGTATCTTTGTTTTCATGAAATAAGTAAGGAATTACCCTATATAAATATAGGGGAACCTTACCCTTTCTCCGATGCCCCCACGAAGATTCGAACTTCGATTGTTTCCTCCGCAAGGAAATGTTCTATCCATTAAACTATAGGGGCACGATATAATTTAATCTTAAGAGTTTATAATTATTCACAATTATTTAGATTTTTTAAAATCTTTAGAATTTTTAGCATGTTCAGATTGAGGTAAGTCTAGTATTTTTTCAAAAACATTTCTGATTATTATGGAAATATATCCACAAATAATTGTTACTGCTATTAATATTGATATTGCAGAAGTCATTGTTAAATTATACATATGCCATTTTCCGATTGCGATATTTATAAATGATTCATGAAACAAGAAGATAACAAATGTTTGCATTCCAATAAATGTTAATATTTTTGTGTTTAATAGTTTTGGATTAAATCCTATTAAAATATAGAAGATTATAAAAGGAATTATCATTGCTATTCCAAAATTTAAAGGATAATTTATTAATATTATTAGGGTCATAAAGGATATTAAAAAAGGATAATGTTTTTTATTATGTGCAAGGGCTATTCCAAAGCAAAATTCTCCTAAAAAGAATAGTGGAGAAAATGAAGTGAAAGTTCCTTCTAATAACCTTGTAATCATCATTATAGCAAAAGCAAGTATGAGAAAGATATTACTTTTTTTAATAAGTCTATTTAAATATGGAAATAAAATATATAATCCTATTAAAGGTGTAAGAAACCAAGCAGGACTAATAAATCCATAAGCAGTTGTTGGAGAAATAAAATCTATAAATAAAAAATGAAGTAAAAGATTTCTTTCTAAAGGAGGAGTATATGATTGAGTTTTAAATAAAAATAAAATTGTTATAATTGCAAGATAATAAAGAGAAGCTATTCTAATATATCTCTTGAAAAACCATTTTATAGAGAAATTTTTAAGTTTTGGATAGTTTTTTGCTAAAACAAATCCGCTTATCATAAAAAATAAAGAAATTCCAAAAAACCCTAAAATTCTAAGGGAATTATTTTTATAAATTGCATATAGTGCATGAAAAGTTACAACAAAAATTATAGCCATAACTCTTAGTAAATCAATAGCATAAACTCTTTGTTTTTTGCTTACCATCTTTTGTAGTTTAAAGAAGAAGAGTTATTTAAATTTAATGAAAATTATAAAAGATTTATTATTTTGATTTAAGAAATTAAGAAAATTTAAATTTTTTTAGAGATGATTTTAGTATTAAATTAAGCTAGATTAGGTTTATTCCTAAGTATTAAACACTATCTTTGAGGAGCATATAGTTTTCTTTTTTATAGAAGATAGGCTAAATACAATAGAGATAAAAAACAAAAAAATATCTGAAGAAATGAAATCTTATTTTGAAAATCTCTGGAAAATAGCAAATCCCTAACACGCTTTATACAAAAACAATAAAACAAGCATTACTTTCTTTTTTTGGGATTTCAAGATTCTCTAGTTGTAGACAAAACTATAGGAACATTTAAATATGTAGACAACTATTATATTATTAGGGTATAAAATGTATATAGAAAAAAGGAAATATTATGGCCAAACCAAGTATTGGCTCTCTCACTCTTTCAGAGAAGGAGAAAAAATACATAAAATAAGGAAATTATTAGGCATAGACTTGTCTTCAGAGGTTTTAGAAGATAGAAAAAAGAAAGCTGAAAAACTTATTTTAGAAGAGATTAATAAGTATAAAGTAATAAAAGATCCTCTGCATGATAAAATATCAAAAGAAGAAGTTGAATTTATTAAAAGACTTCAGGCTGGAGCAGATTTGAAGGTAGTTCATTTATCTGAATCTGATTGGAAAAAATTCTCTGAAATCTTTAGTTACAATACTAATGCAATTGAAGGAAGTGAATTAAGTAAAAAAGAGACTATCGAAATTATAGAAAAAGGAGTTTGGCCTGTTGAAAAATCTAAAGAGGATATTGCAGAAGCATTAGGCGTAGACGAAGCTATTAAATATATAAGAAAAACCAAAGAGCATATTTCCTTAGATTTGATTAAGAAAATTCATTATATTGTTTTTAGAAATTCAAAAGATTTTGCAGGAGAGCTTAGAAGATTAGGACAAGAAGTTGTTGTTAGAACTGGAACAGGCATTATTATTCACGAAGGAGCTCCTTCATCAAGAGTTTTTACCTTACTCTATGAATTAATTAATTGGTATAATAAGCATAAAACAGAATATCCTGGAATTTTATTAGCAGCAGTCGTACATAATCAATTTGAAAATATCCATTCTTTTGCAGATGGAAATGGAAGGGTTGGAAGGATTTTGCTGAATAATATTTTATTAAAGAATAATTTGCCTCCTCTAAACATTGATTTAAAAAATCAGAGAGAGTATTATCAGACACTGCATGCTTATGAAAAAGAAGGAAATATAAGGCCTACTATTGAACTTATATTAAAAGAATATAAGGATTTAAAGAAAATTATTAAATAATCTTTCTGTAGACAAAATAGTTATTGTAGACAAAGTAGTCACACCAAAATCGGACATTTTGTCCATATGCCCCTGCTGAGGAAGAATAATATTTGTCCACTTCAAAGGACATGGTTTTTTATTTTGTTATTGATTAAAAGTTGCTAGGATTTAAATAATTATCCCTTTTTTATCAGAGCAATAAAATATTTTTTAGGTTTCTTTTCACCCTTATATCTATAATATTTTGGTTTAAGATTAATCTTAGTAATTAGTCTTTTTTTAATTATCTCTTTGTCTTTAACCTTTGGCTTCCAGCCTTTAATGTAATCTTTAGGATATTTATTTAGATTAATTGTTTTTGAAGTTTTGAATCCTCTTTTCAACATTTCTTTTTTAAGAAGTTCATGCCTTTCTTTAAGATACTTAATTTTGTCTTTAAAGAAAGTTATATGTCCTTTTCCTAAGCAGTATTCTTTGGGTTGATTTCTGATTATTGGAAACTTATTTACATGTCCTAATAACATTAATATCTCATTATACTCTGCAATTAAATGTTGGTCTACTAAGTTCTTTGGATTAATTAGATTGATTCTTACCATTTTTTACTTTCAATAAAAGTTAGTTTAATCTCCAAATACTATAATTAAGAAAACTTGCAAAACTAACCCATAAAAAGTAAGGTATTAATAAATATCCTGCGGTTTTGTTAACCTTAATAAAATAAAAAGTGGTTATAAGTATAAATACAAGAAGAACTAAAATTTCAATAAAAGACCACAAAGGCTTATTTAACCCAAAAAATAAATAACTCCAAGCAATATTAAATAAAAATTGAATTACAAATAAAGTTAGGGCTATGAGTTTTATATTTGATGAAGGAGAAGTCCAAACTAAATATAATGAAATTCCCATTAAAGTAAAAAGCAAAGTCCAAACAGGTCCAAAAATC
>CAZGSA010000031.1:0-9621 GCA_964528215.1 Candidatus Woesearchaeota archaeon | reverse complement strand
GTAACAGTAGCAGGTCATGTAGACCATGGAAAAACAACTATACTAGATAGTATGAGAAAAACAAATGTTTATGACACAGAAGCTGGAGGAATTACTCAAAAAATATCATTTACAAAAGTTCCTATTGAAAATATTAAAAAAACATGTGCTATAATAGAGACTAAAGATATTAAGCTAGACTTTCCTGGATTCTTATTTATAGACACTCCAGGACATGCTGCATTTAGCCATCTTAGAAAAAGAGGAGGAAATCTAGCAGACTTAGCAATATTAGTAATAGATATAAATGATGGTATAATGCCTCAAACTCAAGAAGTGATTGAAATACTACGATTAAACAAGACTCCTTTTATAATTGCACTAAATAAAATAGACAACATATCTGGATGGAGAAAACAATCAGAGGATTTAAAACAGAATATCGAATCACAATCAACAAATACTAAATCAAGTTTTAATGAAAAATTACTAACAATTATAGGTAGTTTGTATCATCATGGATTTAATGCAAAACCTTTTTATGAAATAACAGATTTTGCAAATCAATTAGCCCTTATACCCTGCTCAGGGAAAACAGGAGAAGGAATTCAAGAATTAATCTTAATGCTATGTGGTTTAAGTCAAAAATTCTTAAAAAAAAGTTTAAAATTAAAAAAAGATGCAAAAGGAGTTATTTTAGAGATTAAAAAGCAAAAATCAATGCAATATGCAGAAGCAATTTTATACGACGGAGTCCTTACTAACACTGATGAAATTGCAATAGCAAGTTTTGATGAACCAATCATAACAAAAATAAGAGTTTTAGAAGAAATACAACCAATCTCAACTAGGTTCAAATCAGAAAAAAAAGTAACAGCTGCAACAGGAATTAGAATGCAATTAATAAATGATAAGGGAATTCTTCCTGGAATGCCATTTATTATCTATAAAAATAATCTAGAAAAAATTAAACAAGAATTTAAAAAAGAAATAGGAGAAAAGATAAAAACAGATGAAAAAGGGATAATAATAAAAGCAGACTCACTAGGAAGTCTTGAAGCTCTTATAACCTTACTTAAACAAGAAAGAATTCAGATAATCCGGGCAGGAATAGGAAAAATAAACAAAAAAGACCTTATTTCAGCTCAGACAAATCTTAAAGAAGACCCTTTAAATGCAATCATATTAGGATTTAATACAGAAGAAGATGATGAAGTTAAAGAAATTGTTAAAGAAAAAAAAGATATTAAAATATTAAAAAATGAAGTTATTTACAAGTTAATTGAAGAACTTTTAAAATATCAGAGTGAAAAAGAAAATGAAATTAAAAGAGAGAAATTAATGCAATTATCAACAGTCTGTAAATTAACAATACTTCCCCAATATGTTTTTCGTAATTCAAACCCTGCTGTTTTTGGTGTTAAAATAGAATCTGGAAAATTAACTCCAAATACTCTTTTAATAAATGAAAATGGAGATGAAATTGCAAAAGTAAAAGATATTCAAGAAAACCAAAATAAAATACAAGAAGCAACACAGGGCATGGAAATTGCAATCTCTCTCCCAGGAACTAATTTTGAAAGACAACTGCAAGAGACAAATACGCTATACTCTAATCTTACAGAATATCAATTTAAACAATTTAAACAAAACAAAAACCTCCTAACTTCTGAAGAAGTCCAAATTCTTCAAAAAATAGCTCAGATTAAAAGAAAACAAAACCCTACTTGGGGAGTGTAAATAAATTCTTAAATCAATAGAAATAACCTTACACCCTACTAAAATACAAAGTTCTCAATCTTTTTTTAAAACCTTTACAAAATCTAAGTATAACTCTAAAATTTACATAACTCTCATAATCCTAAAAATAATTATTTTTTATCAACTAAAAAGAGTTTTTGCTAAATCCTGTTAATTTCATTTATATTTAACTAAAATACAAAAGCTATCCTTTAATTTTCAAAGATATAATTAACAATCTAAATACTTTTAAACAAAAAATAATATTAATTTAATATCTAAGAATCACAAAAACTTAAAATAGGTGGCTATTAAGATTCTTAACAGATTAATTAAATTAATTAAAAAAATATGGACAACCCCTTAAGGCAAATTAACAGATTTTATAAAAAATCAGAAGCTCTTGCAGAAAGAGCTAAAGAGTTTGTCTTAAGAAAACAGATAAATGATTTCTATAAAATATTTGGAGGGCATATTTTCTTTCAAACACTAAGTTCTGGAGTAGAGCTGGATTTATTTACTCAATTATCTCGTAGAAAAAAAATGAATAGACAAGAAATTAGGGATTGTTTAGGAATAGAAGAAAAACCAGCAAAAATACTTCTTTCAGGATTAACTACCCTTAAACTTATCAGAAAAAAAGGAGATTCCTATAGTAACAGTTCTCTAGCAAACCTTCTTCTTAATAGTGATAGTGAAAAGAATATAATCCCCTATATTCGATTTGAAAATCATATAATCTACAGACCATTGGCAAGATTTTCAGATTCTATCTCTGCAAATACTAATCTTGGACTTGAAGAATTTAAAGGAGATTTTCCAACAGTTTATCAAAGACTTGCAAATAATCCAGAATTAGAACAAATCTTTCAAGACTCTATGGAAAAACTTTCTAGACAAGTTAATCCTTATTTGCCTGCTTATCTTAATCTTTCAAAAACAAAATTTCTTTTAGATGTTGGAGGGGGAAATGGAGAAAATATTATTCAATTAGCAAGACAATACCCAAATCTTCAGGCAGCTGTTTTTGAATCTCCAACAGTTTGTGAAACTGCAAGAGAAAATATAAGAGAAAACAAACTAGAATCTAGATTAAAAGCAATAGAAGGAAATTGTTTTACAGATGATTTTCCAGAACAAACAGATGCTTTTCTTTTTTCTCATTTTTTTACAATCTGGTCTGAAGAAAAAAATAAAGAGCTATTAAAAAAATGTTATAAAACCCTTCCTAATCAGGGAAAAGTTGCTATTTTTAATATGATGCAAAAAGATAATGAAAAAGGGCCTTTATCATCTGCAATGGGTTCCCCATACTTTTTAACACTTGCAACAGGAGAAGGTATGATTTATCCTTGGAAAGATTATAAATCTTGGATAAAAGAAACTGGATTTTCTAAAATTCAAACATATAAATTACCTCGTGACCACGGGCTTATTATTGCAACAAAATAATCTCAGAAATTAAACCACTTACTAAAGTAAGTGGATTCTGTTTTGGTGTTTTAATTTCTGAGCATGTCAGGATTGTTAAATCCTGAGCACCATCAGGAATCTAAGATTCCTGAGGTCCTAAAAACAAGGGGCTATCACAAACTCCGCCCTTTAAGGGGGAGTGCCCCATTGTTTTTTTGATTTAATTATCAATAAAATTTTTAGATTTATGTGTGAAATAGTATGAAATATGATTCAGGGTTAGGCAGATATAAAAAGAGTATAAATACTTTTAAACTAAAAATCCCAACAAAATAATATCATCAAAAAAACATCACAATGAAAAAAGAACAATTTTTAGAAATCCTTAAATATGGTATTCAGGCACCTTCTGGGGATAATATTCAGCCCTGGAGAATTTTTCCAGCTAATGATTATAATTATTTTAGACTGGAAATTGCTGTTGAAGATAATTTCTTTGATGCCGGAAATTTATGCAGTCTAATTTCAGGAGGAACTTTTCTTAGAAATATAAAAATTGGTGCAGATAAACAAGATTATGAGGTTGGAATAAATTTAAATCCTGATGAAAAAAGTCTAGAAATTGCAGAAGTCTCTTTTTCTCCTTTAAAAAAACAGAAAAAAGACAGAGAATTATCTGAATCTGTTTTTAAAAGAGCCACATTAAGAACAGCATATAGCACAGAAAGACTTCCAGATTCGTTTTATAAGGGCACAGATTTAATTAATAAAACAGATAAAGAAGTTCATATTTATTTAACAGAAAATAGAGAAACATTTAATTATATAGCTTATCAAACAGAATTAGTAAGATTTGGAACAAGAGGAGCTCATGAAACAGTTGTTTCAAGCCTAAGATGCAATAAAAAAGAAATAGAAAAAAGAGATGGATTAGATTACAGAACACTAGGAATTCCATTATTTCCAAAAATTGGAGCAAATATACTAAAGTCATGGAAACTTGCAAAACTTTTTGAAAAAACAAGATTAAACAAAATAATGGCTCATATTTCTACCAAGAATATATTAAAAAGTTCAGGAGGTTTAGGATTTCTTACAATAGAAAATTATTCTAAAGAAAACCTTATCAAAGCAGGAGAAGCATGGCAGGATTTCTGGCTTAATTTATCTAATTATAATGGATTTATGCAACCCTATGCAGCGCTTCCCATATTTTCAAAAAGAATTGAATTTTTAGGTGATGGATCTGGATTTTCTAAACCTCAAATAAAAAAAATTACAGAATTAAAAGATTTTTTTCATTCTGCATATGGATTGAAAGATTCTGAGAATTTAATCACTCTTTTTAGATTTGGAATAGCAAAACCACCTAAGATAAAAACTCTTAGAAAATCTCCTGAGAGTTTTTTAGAATCAAGAGTATAATATGATTCATTTCTTAGTAATATTGATTTATCTCATAACTCATTGTTTAATTAACCTTGCAATCCTTTCATCTTGATAATTTAAAATTATGACCTCTCATCTACCCTAAAGTTCAAAGTTTCCTCTATACCTTAAATTAAAAACTTTCATCTGCATAACTTAAAGTCTTACAAAGTATTGACACTATCTATTAAACCATATAAATTTCTTTTAATGTATTCTAAAGTTAATAAAAATAAATCCTATTGCCCAATTTAGTAAGCAGATATCTTATCAAAAAATTTTATTCAACCTAAAATCTCCAAAATATCTTTTTATAATTTTAATTAATACAAAATATTCTCTAGAATACCTTATTTTTCTTAACCTATTAACTCAAAGGATTATATGTCTTTAATACACACTCTAAAAATATAAATTAGATTCTTAACATAAAATAACATCTCCTCCCAAAGATATGAGTTTCCTTAATATCTTCTTACAATTTAAAGTTACACACCTCAGAGCTTAAGCTTGTTTTTCATACAGCTAAAAGTTTCTTGTTCTCCATACCCCTAGAAATTTTATAGATTATCAATACCACCTTCTAAAGACTTAAATTTGTAAAAATTTAATGTATCAGAAATTTTTAATTTCTGAGAATGTAGATTTCTTTTTGGTTTTATCAATAAAACTCCTATTCAATCAATCTTCTAACATATTTCTTAATATTCTTCTTTTAATTCTTTGAAAAGGCCCTTTATTTCCAAACCTAAGCTTTTTACAAACATATTTGTTTTGCATTGCATCAAACTGATGATAATATGGAACTGCTTTTACATCCCCCTTATCTAATAAAATCTTTATTGCTTCTGTTGTAGCAACTCCTGCACAAAGTTCAACACCTGCCACTGAAGAAGGACCTTTTTTATTTTTTAAATCTGAAAATTCTACATAAGCTCTTTGAATTAATTTAGGCGTCAAGCCTACAAAAAAAGCAGATAATTTTTCATTATAAGAATTATCCGGATTCACTCCAAAATATTCATCAAAATTAGGCCCTTTTGGAAGAAAAATTAAATAAACACTTCCAAAACCAATTGGAGCAGCACTAATAATTGGAATCTCTCTTTCAACAGAACCATTAATAAGATTTCTTCTTACTTCTACTTCAAAAGCATCTAAACTATCTATAACAAGATTAGAATCTTGCAAAAAACTTTCAAGATTTCTATCACTTAATTTATCAAAGATTTCAAAAGAACAACAGGGATTTATCTGTAATGCTTTTTCTTGCATAACTAATGTTTTTTCTCTATCAATTGTTGTTAAATCTGCTCCATACTGCCTATTAAAATTCTTAATCTCAAAAGAATCAAAATCTGAAAGTTTAAATCTTTCGAAACCCTGCCTTACAAGAGATATTAAATGATACCCTCCAACTCCGCCTATTCCAGGAATAGCAATTGTAAAATCTCTTAATTTAGATTGTTCTCCTTTTGTTAATAACCCTATATTGGATTGAAAAGCTTGTTCATATGAAAATTCTTCCATAAATTAAAATATTAAGCATTGCTTAAAAAGATTTATCTCCTAAAATATAAAGATTCTAAACATATTAAAATCCTATTTATCAAAAAACAAAAGACTTACTACACCAAAAGGTATGAGTTTCCCTAATATCTTCTTATAATTTCAAGCTACACACCTCTGAACTTAAGCTTGTTCTCTATACAGCTAAAAGTTTTATAGATTCTCAATAATTCATTATAAAGAATGTATATTTTTTATTAATTCAAAAAAGAATTTCTTCACTATCTGTTTATATTCTTAAACTATTTCTATTTTTTCAAGGATTTAATCTACATAGCCCAATATTTTTAAACACATTAATACCCTCAAATATCAAAAGAACAATGGAACACTCTGCCTTTTAAAGTCAAGTTTATGGTAAGCACTTATTTTTAGGATATTCCAATCCCATGAAAAAAATTATTTATTTTTCTATTCTTAATATTTTTTTAGTTGCTTCTTTAAATGTTTTTTCATACACTTTTCTAAATTCATCTCTTTCAAGAGCAAGTGTAATTGCAGGCCTTTCACAATAATCTAAATAACCTTCTCCATTACCACTCTGAAAATTAGAGCCTCCAACCCTTTTGTAAGGCAAACCAATTGTTTCATAACCTCTTATATGTCTTGGATGTTGAGTATGAAAAACTAGATTCCAACCCTCTTCATAACCAACTTGAATTACTCCTAACATTAATACCAAGGGACTTATTAAAGAAGGATCTATTCCACATAATCCTCCTAATTCATAAATTTTATCTAAAGGTTGATATTTATTTAATAAATTAGCAATATTCTCTCTTTCTCTAAAATCTAAGGTTGATTCTGTCCAACTTGATTTAGGATTAAATTCATTTAATTGCCTAGAATTCATTGTATTTAATTCCAAGGGAAGTTTCCCCAAAGGATTTTCTTTATTTATGGCTCTTAAAGATTTAGAAACATACTCTTTATTACCTTCTTTTCCAATTAATACAAAAAAACGAGCATAGTCATCAAAAGGGTCTTCCTTGCTTTGATGCTCTGTCACACCTCTTTCTTGATAATGTTCATGTCTTAATTTTATTAATTTTTGTTTTTCATTTAAACCTGTAATTTCTCTTAAAACCCACAAATCATTTTTATTTGAATTATTAAGAATCCTATTTAATCCTCTTGCTGAAAGTGTTTTCCTAAACCTTATCTCTTTTATCTCTGCAACCATTATACATATTTTTAGTTTTTCTAAGTCTTTTTCTTGTTTAAACAAAGAATTAAGAGTTTTTAAAGATTATCAAGAATAGAGGAGGTCATCTTTATGCTAAAATAAGGAGATTTTTTCAAATTCCTATTTTTCTTTTTAAATTTTAAGATATGCTCAAAAAAATTCAATCTTTTAATCAACATAAGCTAATATCTTATCTTTATATCTCTATTTATAAAAGATATCAATATACAATAATCTACAGAATATCCTATTAAAATTTAATGTAAATGTTCTTCTTTTCCCTTATATCTCTTTTAAATTTCATCTACAAAAAACAATTATTTAATCTTCTCATTGCATAACTTAAAATTTTTATCTGCCTTCTTCTAAATAATTCAAATTTTAAACAATCTTTTTTTCTTTAACCAATTCTTAATTATCTTAGATATAAAAAATTTATTTAATATATAAACTGTAATTACAAAGAGAACTGCTAAACTAACCATTCTATTAACACTAGTTAAGTTATCAACTGAAACAAGAAATAATCCTCCAATTAAAAAAAGAAGATTAGCAACAACAAAAACCCAGGTAATAACTGCAAGAGTATTAAAAAAGATTATTTTTTTAAAATCCTTGCCTTTTTTAGCAACATAAAATATTGCAAGAAGTCTAGTTCCATAAAAAAACTTTGAAAAAAGCAATAAAAAAAACATCTTTTTTTTGCCTAAATCTTTTTCTATTAATTTTTCATTGTCTAGATTTTCTTTGCTTTCTTTAGATTTTATAAATTTTTTTAAATTCTTAAAAATTCCAAACCTTGCAACACTTAGCCAAAAAATATCACAGCCCCCATTTCCAAGAATACTAAATAAAATAACAACCCATAAACTAAAAAATCCCTGACCAGCAAGAAAAGAAAAAAAGTAAACCATCTCATCTCCAAAAAAGAAAGTTCCAATTAAAACAGTAATAGCAGAATTTTCAATCATCCCTAAACTAATAAAATTTAATAATTCACTAAACCCCATATTAACCTCTTTTTTTAATTTTCATCTCTTTTAATACTAAAAAAACCTAATTTAAATATCATTTGGTTAATCAAACTTAACCATCTCTAAAAAAATAAGAGAATTATATTCATTAAATAATTAAAGCCATAAATCCTTTTTTATATACTCTTATTTTCTTAAACTACTCTTCTCACTTTCTTTATTCTTCATCTGCATAACCTTAATAATTCAAAGAGATATAGATATCTTCTCTAAAATACTATAAATCTATTTTATTAAAATATTGTTATAACTCTCTTCGAAATTCCCATCTTAATAACTCAAAAATTTATAATGTAACATCCTCTCCACACCTTAGTGATGAGTTTCCTCTGTATCTCTTTTGAATTTTCCTTATATCTCTTTTGAATTTCATCTACAAAAAACACTTCTTTAATCTTCTCATTGCATAACTTAAAATTTTAGACATATTAAACTTTAGACATTATCAGCATAATCTCTAAAAATATGCCTGTTTTTTATTTAAAAATATCTTCTTCTCTTAAATAACTAAGAACTATCCTCATAACAGCAGGATTATAGGAAACAAAAGTATGCCCTCCCATAACCCCTATTTGTTTTATTTTTTTAGACCTTGTGCATTCAGCCCTAATCCATCCATCTTTTATTCCATAAATAGCTAAATGATTTTTAACACTATATTTTCCCTCCGTACTTTTGATTAGACTATTTGCTAAATCAGGATTATTTCCTAAAAAAGCATGAACCTTATGCCCCCAATCTTTTTCAGGAATCTTTTTTAATGGAGTATAAATAGTAACTAACTTATCTATAACTTTTTTTCCACCTAATTTTTCAGCATAATATCTTGCAATACTCCCCCCCAGACTAATCCCAATAATATTAATTTTTTTAACTCTTGCCTTTTTCATAATACCCTCTATCTGAAGCTTGACTTTTAACATTGTCTCAGGAGTAGGATTTCTAAAATCATAACCAATAGAAACAATATTTATTTTTCTTTTTTTAAACCACTTAATTGTGCTATACATGCCCTTATAATAATTAGCCATATAACCATGAATTAAAATAGTTAGTTCTTCTTTTTTATTCTTAACCCTATTAATACTTTCATTATTTAATATATCTGCTTTTTTCTTTGTTCCAAAAAGTGTTGAACTTGCAAGATAAGTAGAAACAAAAACATCTTTTAAAGATTTTTTAACATATTTATTCTTACTATTTTTTTTCTTATTTTTTTTATTGTCTCTTTTTTTCATCTATAACCTCTCTTCTACATTCTATTTCTCTTTT
>CAZGSA010000030.1:0-10167 GCA_964528215.1 Candidatus Woesearchaeota archaeon | reverse complement strand
AAAATCATTAAAACATTAAGAATTAAATTAATAATATTTTTAGAATAAAGGTCAATCCCCTTAATTTTAGCAATTGCATCAAAATTAGCAAATTTTAAAGATTTATCTTTAATATTTCTTAATTTATAAAAATGAAAAAAAACTAAAACTGGTATTAAAAATAATAACCATAAATAACTTAGATTTGTAAAACCAAAACCCATTTTGTCTTAATTTTATCTTCTCTCAGCCCTCCTTTTTAAAAACATGGCAAGAGGGTAACAAAAATCCTCACTTGAGTCTAATTCTAAAAAATCAATATTTGAATCTCTAAAAATCTGTTTAGTTAATTCAAGCTGTTTTTTTGCATTTTCTTCATAAATTTTCTTGGCTATCTTAGGATTAATAAGTAATTTTTCCCCGCCATCAACATCCTGAATAACAATTTCCTTATTAATATTTGGAAGGGTTTTATCAAGAGGGTCTCTAACAATCAGGGCAACTGTCTCAACCAAACCTCCTAAATTTTCAAATAAGCGGACGTGTTCTTCATTAACTTTTATAAAATCAGATATAAAAACTACAAGCATAACAGAAGGGTCTAATAATCCTAATAAATTATTTAAGCTTGTTTTAAAATCAGAAATACCACCATAATTTCCTGCATTTGATAATTCATAAGAAAATAAATTAAACTGTTTTTCTCCAGATTTTGAAGGTTGCATACTAATAATATCATGATTAAATAAGAAAAATCCAATCTGATCTCCTGCATTTATCATAACATTAGATAAAGAACCTGCCATTTCTGCACAATACTCGCATTTTAATTTTTCTGCAGAACCAAAAATCATATTATCTCCCACATCTATAATAAAAATAATTCTTAAATCTCTCTCCTCAATATACTGTTTAGCAAGAAGAATACTGCCATCTCCACCAGCCCTGATACTTGCTTTCCAATCAATTGAACCTGAATCCTCCTCAGGTCCTAACTTACGATAACCATCAAATTCTAATCCTTTTCCTCTTAACAATAACTTATAATAAATTTTTCTAGGAAAAATTCTATCCATTAAAGATTCAAATTCTGCTGCTTTTCCAGGAATATCAACATTTAATCTTCCAGCCATTTTTTATTTCCTCATTTTTATTTTATGATTACCACAATATCTATTTTATATGTCTTCTATCCGATTAATATATATTTTTATTATATCCCCCCTTCATAACATCTTTGCATATAAATCCTTACTATCCCTCGCATCATCTTCATAACATCTGAATATATCTGTTATTAATATCTTTATTTAATTTTAATATTTATTTCAATAAATTTTTACATTTATTATTTTTATTAATTATTAAAATATTTATTTTTGTTAATATTATCCTAATATTTCTTCTTTATCTATCTTATTCACATATTTATCCCCATTCATAAAAATTATTAATTTTATTTAATCTTCTCATCTCCATAACATTCCTTTATAAAGATTATTAATTATAGATAAGATTAACTACAAACTAATATCCTCCAAAATACTCTGAATCATTTGTTCAGGAGTAATACCTCTGACAGTAGCTTTATAATTAAGAATTAACCTATGTCTTAAAATATCAAACACAACTATTTTAACATCTTCTGGCAAGACAAAAGTTCTTCCAAGAGACATTGCTCTTGCTTTACTAGCAATAAACAAAGCAATTGAAGCTCTTGGAGAAGCTCCATAACCAATATATTCTGCATTTTTAAAATTCTTGTCCCTGGTTTTTTCAACAATTGCAATTATATAATCTTTAATTTTTTGACTTAAATAAATTTTATGAACCATTTTTTGTAAGTTAATTATATCTTTAGGAGTAATAACAGCCTTAATATTAAAATCTTCAAAACTTTTTAAACTAACATTTTCTTCCATAATCTCTAATTCATCTTTTTTCTCAGGATATTCCATAATTAATTTAAATAAAAATCTATCAAGCTGAGCCTCAGGAAGAGTATATACCCCTGCACTTTCTAAGGGATTTTTAGTAGCCATAACAAAAAAAGGTTTTGGAAGAAAAAATCTCTGCTTTCCAATTGTAACTTGCTTTTCCTGCATTGCTTCAATTAATGCAGACTGAGTTTTAGGAGGGCTTCTATTAATCTCATCTGCTATTATAAAATTTGCAAAAATCGGACCCTTAATTGTTTCAAACCCTTTATTAGGAGTATAGGAAGTTATTCCAATTATATCTGTTGGAAGAAGGTCTACTGTAAACTGAATCCTCTTAACTTCGCAACCACTAGCCAACCCTAAAGCTTTAATTACAAGAGTTTTAGCAATTCCAGGAACACCTTCTAAAAGAACATGTCCATTACAAATCAAAGCACTAATTAAACCATTAACAACTTTCTCCTGACCAACAACAATCTTTGCTATTTCTTGTTTTAGTTTTTTAATAATTTCTTCAGCTTGCTTAATCTCCTTCTCACTAATTCTTTCTTGGTTTTCTATATTTTCCTTAATTTTTTTAACCTTAGATTCTTTATAAATTTTAGATTTTTCACTAGATTTATTGATTTTTCTAGAATGCCTCTTTCCCCTACTTTTTATATTTTTTAAATGTAATTTTTTTACCATCTTCCTCTTTTTTATTAAACTTTTTAATATTTCCTAACTTTTAAACTTAACAGCCTATTACTCTTTTTTAATTTAATATCTCTCACACTTAGTATTAATTCTCACAGATTATTTATATTCTTCTAACATATTATATCTTATCTAAACTAAATTTCTTAAACTTTTTGAATTTATAAATTAGGGTTTACTCTCTCAACCTCATAGCTTTTCTCAACCTCCTTCTTTTAACAAAATAATAACTAAGCCCTAATAAAAGAGAGCCCAGTGTAGCAAATACCAAATATTCACTAACTCCATACTCTAAAGCAGATTTAAATGAAGGAAGAGAAACCTGCTCAATTGAATCTTTACAGGCATTCACAGCTTGCTCTGCCTTTAATCTAGCATTTCCATAATCTCCTTTCTCAAACAACTCTTTAGCTTCATCAACTAATTCTTTTAATTCTAAACATTCTGGATTCTCAACAATAAATTCTTCTGTAAATAAAATATATTTTTGAATATCAGTTATATTAATAATTTTTTTATGACTTACTTCAATATAAGCTTCATCACTATATGAAGGATAACCTGAAGTTGCATCTATTTTTATTTTATAATCCTTGCTACTATCATTTGTATTAAAATAAACATCTAATGTAAAATTTTTAGTTTGTCCAATACTTAAAGAATTAATAGAATGAATATCAAGAGAAGTGTCAATTAAACTAGTAAGTTCTTCATTTGCATAAGCAGAAGTAGAAAGAGCAATACTTGAAAATGCCCTATTACCTGTATTTTTAATCTTTATCGGAATTCTGACTCTAGTATAAGGTTCAAAATCAATAAAGCCTGGTGCAATTAATCTAAAGGCAACAGCCCGTGAAGTTCCTCCAGAAGGAACTTCAACAGTAACATATTCAATTTCTGTTTCAGGAGGTTGAACAGTGAGTTGAACAGAAAAATTATTACTTGTTGCATCATTTATAATTTGAGAATAGTTAGAAATATTATATTCATAAGCAAAAACAGTATAATTTGCAACACCTGAAGAAGTTGAAGAAAAACTGATATAAGGAGAAGATTCATTAGTCCAATTAACAAGAGTAACTGTAATTCCCCCGCCACTAGAGTTTAATAAATCATATAAAAATTTAATTGTCTGATTATATCTTTTATCATTTGCATCTGCATCACTAAAATAATCTGTTAAATTAACTAATTGGGGGCTTCCCCCAATTATTTTTTCATCACTCCCCCCAATAAATCCTGAAAAATTAATAGGTTGATTTGTATGATTAATAGTAAAATCCCACTTGCTTGTAACATTTAACAAAATTCTATTACTTAAATCAGTATTTGTTGGATAAGCTATTAAAGTTAAATTTTTAACATCACTAATTTCCTGAGTAAAATTAGGTTGATATAACCAAGATAGATTAGTATTATCCCCATAAAAACTAAAATTCTTTAAAATAGTTAAAAAACTATTATTCTCAATATAAATTAAAAATGTCAGATTATCTAAAATACTATGATTCACATGAAAAGTTATATTATAACTATAATTTTCAGCTAATTTATAAGCATAAGAATTTAAAGGATATTTAACCACTGGAACATCATAGACAAAAATCCAAAAATCATCATAATCTTGCCTATTAGTTGAATCATTTACACTGATATTAATATGATATCTTCCTCCTTGAGAATTATTAAAACTAAGATTAAAAACCCCTGAAGTGGTATTAAAAATAGTCTGGTTTTCTATAATAAAATCACTTCCAGATAAAAAAGTATAATTAAAAGTAAAATTTGTATTGCCTCCTATAACATTTGAATAACCATTTTCATCATCACTAACATTTATCTGGTAATAAAAACTCCTATTTTCAGCAGAAGTTTGATTACTTAAGTCCATCAAAACAGGGTCATGCTGTAATTCACTAACAGTTAAATTAAATTTCAAACTATCCCATGCCCCACTATTATCAGTAACATTTATTGTTATATTATAATTACCAACATCTTCTTTTGCAGGTGTAAAAATTGCAATATACTTACTGCTATTGCTTCCAGATGTTGGAAAATCAGTATCTTCTGTAAATGAAAATAAATTTATATTAGGCCCTTGAATTGTAAAATTAACATCTAAATCTTCAGAATAAAAATCACTTCTTTGCCCATTAGGAATCTTAAAATCATCATCTCGAATCCACAAACTAAAAGTAGTTATATTATCTTCTGTTAATTGCATATTAGATTCTGCATCAACAGTAGCATTATTTAAATCTGTCTGTAAAATAGGGTCTTTAAAAACAGGAGTATCATTTAAATTATGAATAGTAAAATTAAAAGTTGATGAATTTACTAAAAATCCATCACTAACATTAATAACAATAATATGCTGTCCAACATCAACATCAATAGGAACAAAACTAATAACTCCTGAACTAGAATCCATACTAAAAGTAGGAAAACTAGTATCATTTGAATAAGTAAATGTAAGTGAATCATCATCAGGATCAGTTACATTTTTTGAAAGATTCAGATAAATAGCACCATCTTCATAAGTAAAAACACTTGTATTTAAATTTGCAACCCAAAGTGGAGCTTGATTAGCATTAATTGTAAAATTAAATAACTGAAAATCAATACTTTCATTTACATCCCTGACACTTATATTAATTGTATAATCTCCTGCATCAACAGCACTTGGAATAAACTGAACTCTTGCCTCACTTCTATTTTCTATATTTCTAACAAATTCAATTTCAAAATCAGTGATACTCTCAACCTGTGTTAAATCAGTTCTATTTAATATTACTGAAGTAAAGTTAATTGTTTCATTAAAACCTCCAAAACTAAGATTCTTATCAGGAATAAGCAAATCATCATCATAAACAGTAAAATTAATAGTAGTTAAATAATCTGCAGAAGTATTATAATTCGTAATAGTCTTTAATTCTGGAACATCATTTGTAGTTCTATTAACAAAAATTAAAATATTTTCAAATCCCCAATTATTAAAATTTCGGTCATAAGCAGTAAAGTTAATAGACCAGTTTCCAATTTCTGATTTTTCAGGAGTAAAACTAACTAAAACTGCAATAGAATAATTATTTGCAACAGAAACATTATTATTATAAAACCAGCTTGTGTTTGAAATACTTCCATCATAGTTTCTTAAACTAGCATCACTTGAAAGATTTAAAACATCATCCAATCCACCAGTGGTTATATTTACATAACAACTACTAGCGCTGCCTTCTTGAAAAACAGTATTATTACAACTAGTCACATTAATATTTAAACTTGAAAAAACATTAAAAACAACTATTTTTGAATAATAAGTTGTTTTATTCTGAGAATAATCAGGAGCACAATAACCAGAACTGCAATTATAATTTTGACCATAATCACTCACAGAAATATTTGCAAAATAAACGCCCACATCATCTTTTGAAGGAGTATAATTCATCAAAGCAGAATAATTTGAACTAAAATTTGGAGTTAAAAGAGTGCAATTACCCCTATTGCTCCAACTAGCCAGACTGCAATTATCATAAAAACTTACATTAAAATTTAATGGATAGTGATTTTCCTCATCACTTGCATTTAAATATTCTTCAAAAGTATCCCCACTGGTAAGATTATAAGTTAGATTATATTCTGCAGCAATATTTGTAAAATTAGGGAAATCATTTGTTGCATTCATAATAAAATAAAAAACATCAAAATCTCCACTACTACTTTCTAAACCTTCTACAAGAACAGTAACATTAAATTTTCCTGACTGATTATCTGCAGTTGTATTAATAGTCATTATTCCAGAACTTATATTAAGAGAAAACCAATTAAATTCAGCAGGAGTACCATAACCATAATCAGGATTAGAAGTTATATTTCTAAGTTCAAATCTCAGAGTTTCATTATCAACATTCGTAACATTATTAGTAATATTATAAGTAAAAATAGGACTCTGGTCTTCTGTCCCATTATAAGTAATCCCAGTAGTATGAAAGACAGGTTTAGCTAAAACAAACCCAATTAAAACAATTACAAAAATACTAAAGAAAACTACTTCTAATCTTCTCTTTTTTCTATATTCTCTTTTAACTCTTTTTTTCATCTTAATTTTAAACATTTTCAAAAATTTATTTTACTTATTTTTATAGATTCCAAACCTATTTTTTTTCTTATTTAAAATTGCAATCTTCTTTTTATTTTTATAATATTTAACTATTAAACCTATTATTAAAATTAATGCTATTGCAAACAATATTAAAAAGAATACAGGCATATAGCATCTGTTTAATATAAGATACCAGTCAAATATAAATAAAATTACCATAAATCCAGATAAAAAAATAAATAATAAACTCATTTTTCTCTTGTTTAATAGTCTAAAATGATTATATCTATTAAAAAAGTAATAAATCAATAATAAAATAACAAAAATCAACAAATATAAACTACTACAAATCATTACTTTTAGCCAATCTATTTTAATAGGAAATTCTAGAGGGCAAGCCTTACAAGGACCTCCACAATCAACATCTTCTTCTCCTTGATTTAATATATTATCAGAACAAGATGGGCAAGGAAGGCAAGGGCCTCCACAATCAATTAATACTTCGCAACTAGAATCATGGCAATTCTTAATCCCATCTGCGCAATTTGGATTTTTACTATAATAACATTCTCTAATTTCTCCCGGTTGAGACAAATTAGTTCTACATTTATTTAAATCCTGACAATCTCTAACTTGATAGCCACAAACACCCTGACTCCAATTAAATAATAAACATCTTTCTGAAATTAATTTATTAATACTAGAATCAATTAATCCTGCTTCAAAATCTTCAAATAAATTATTACACATAGGCCAGACAGAACATCCCCAGTTTTCTGTGCAATTAACAACAGTTCCTCCACCTCCTCCACCCCCTGAGTCTCCTCTAGAAACACCAGGAGGACATGCAACTAAACTAACTGTTACATTCCATTCCATACTATCATTTAATTCTCCATCAGTAATATTCGCACTAATAATTTTAAGACCTGAAATCCCACAACCAAAACTATAAGATAATTCTTCTGTTAAATCTCCAGAATCATATTCCACTAAATTACCATTAACATACCAATAAGTGTCAGGAGTTGTTAAATCCGGGTCTGAATTAGTCACATTAAAATAAAGAATATCACTTCCTGTTGTGTTTATATTTAAATCACCAGGATAATAATCTTCAATACTAGGAGCCCTATTTTGATGAGTGATTGTTAAATTAAAATTATCACAAGTGCTAATACTACCCCCATCTTGATTACATAGACTAATATTCTTATGAGGAAAACTTAATCCTAAATCCTCAACACAAACAGTTACATTATAATTTCCAGAATCACCAACACTTGCATTAAAATTCAAAACCCCATCATTACTAATATTAAATAAAACCCGGTTTGTAAAACCAATACTGAAACTTAAATTTCCAAGTGCCTTATCTCCATCTTCTGTATCATTTGCGCCAACATCAATATAAAGACTGCTATTAGTCCCATAAGTCCAAATTGTCTGAACACCAATATTCTGGATATTTGGAGCATTATTTACTTCAATTAGAGTAATATTTATATTGGCACTATCTGCATATTCCCCATCATCAATAGAAATTGCCTCAGAATAAGTTATAAAGCCATTATTATTGCCTCCAACATCTTCTTTATCTATATAACCCGAATAAACTTTGTATTTCCATTTAGTGGCATTAATTCTTGAGACATAATCAATATAAAATGGACTATTAGGAAATTGAGGAGTTAAAGTATAACCTAAATTATCTTCATCACTATCACTTGCATTAAATTTATAGCTAATAAAACTATTTTCACAAACATACATCTGTTCATCAATTGAGTCTAGGACTGGAGAAGTATTATTAACATTAATAAATAAGATTAACCAATCACTATAAACACTTCCCCAAGGGTCAATACTATAAACATCAATTCTATTGCTCCATCTTGAAAAATTAATAGTTACATTTGAAGAAGGGTCAAAACTAACATTTTCATAGGTAATAACTCCATGTTTTAAATCCTGAATTCTATAGGTAAAATTATTAAGATCTCCTGAATAAGTAATACTTAAATTTAATGGATAAACATCGGATAAACTAAAATTATAACTAAGATTCTTAGGATGATTAATTGAAATCTGATAACTTGTTCCTAAAATAAGATTAACATTTCCTGTTGCAGCATATATAACCACGGCTAATAAAAATAACATAATAAATAAGGGAATTAATAGTCTTAAATTCCTAGTCTTAACTCTACCCTTGATGAGATTTTTCCTGTTTAAATCTTTTTTCTTCCCAGTCATTTTTTCTCCTTACTTTCTAATTTTTTGACAAGTTTATCAATATTCTTAAAAGAAACATTTAATTTTTTCAAGACAATTGTATCTCCTTCCCCAACAACTGCAAATTTATCTCCTTCTTCAAAACCTAATTTTTTCCTAAGATTTTGAGGTATAACTATCTGGCCTCTAGAACTAATACTAGTTACCTCTATTTTTTTCTCTCTTTCCATCATAATAACATCAGTTTATAAATTTCTACTATGTTTATCAATTCTTTATATAAGAATATCTTATTAATAAGAAAATCTTATTTATAAATGTTTTTATTAAAAAATCTTACCCACACCTCGGTGAGAAGTTTCATCTATATCTCTTTTGATTTTCATCTACAAAAAATACTTCTTAAAGCTACTCATCTGCATAACTTAAAATTTTATAAAATATAGATGCTTCTTCTTAAAAGATAGATGCTTCTTTTAATATTCGCCTCTTATTAAAAATTATACTCCCACAATTAAGATTTTATAAGGCATTAAGATTCTTATTACTTAACAAATTCTACATTATCAAAACTTTCAAATTCTTTATTACCTGTTAAAAATTTAATACCAATCTTTTTAGCTAAAACATAACCAATACAATCAGTCATAGAAATATTCTGTTTATAATATTCTAGTTTTAACTCTGCTGCTTCTTTTATAATCTCTTCATCAAAATCAAGAACATAAGGATAATATTCCTCAGAAATCTCCTCAGCAGTTTCTTTATTTATCTGTCTTAAAATATTAAAATAAATCTCAAAAATATTTTCCTTAATCAAAACAATATTCTTATCTATATATTCTTTATAACTAGGATTTCCCTTAACAATCTCCATTACAGCATAACTATCAAAAAAATAAGCATCATCCATTTTAACCATATAAATTTTTTCTAAATCCTTCTTTCATATCTTGACTTGATTGATTTACTTTCCCTTTCAGTTTACCAAATGTTTTTCTTAATACATCACCTTCCCTAATAATAAGTATTTTAATCTTATCATTTTCTTTTAAATTATTTTTCTGTATAATACTATTAGGAAGCACAGCTCCTAAAGAATTTCCCCATCTTCTAATTACAACATTAAATGTATCTGCCATTTTACAAATTATAATAAATGACTTCCTCCTACACCTAAAGGTGTAGGTTTCCATGATGCTCTTCCTGAGT
>CAZGSA010000029.1:8874-10232 GCA_964528215.1 Candidatus Woesearchaeota archaeon | reverse complement strand
TACTTTGATTTTGTAAATCATTTCAGGTGGTGACAAATGTGTGTGGGCAACACATGGTAACAAATTCTCCTAATTTATTTAAGATTTTTAACTGCTCCACTCACCTTAACAATTTTAATATCTTTTTTACTCATAAAAAAACTTGCCCTTACTCTATCTAAACTATCTCTATTAATAACAATAATTAAAGAGTTTGCAGATGATTTTATAATCTGAGGAGAGGATTCTGCAAAACCAAGAACACCAATATATTCTAAGATGCAATCCTCTATATTTTTTTTATTTGTATCAGTTCCTTTAATTAAAAGATATCTTTTCTTTTCTCTATGGCTTGGTTTTAATGGTTTCATTTTATAAGATAATTAATTTATAAAACTAAGAATTAGGGATTTATAATATTAATGTTATTTTAACCAAAGATATTCTTAAACCAATTCAAGATTTTTCTTAATAGACCACTGCTAATACATTCTCCATCCACACAAACATTACTCTCACATTCAAAGTTATTTTCACAAGATAAGTCGGCTTTTAATTGTTCTTCTAAATTTCTATTAATGCTGCAAAACTTACCTTCTGTCCTTGTTCCAATTGGTAAACAACTATTATCCTATAAACAGCCAAATTTACAATTTTCAATATCTGAATCACATTTCTCTTTACATAATCCATCAGGGCATAATTTTGTACCTTTTGGACATTCTTCAGGACACTCCATACTACCATCTAAATTACAAATACATTTTTCAGGACAACTTATATTTTTTTGAGAAACTAAAAAAACTCCTGTCTGGTATTTTGAATAATAATCTAAAAAACTAACAACAGCATCAAATACTTCTTTTTTCTCTCCAAGATTTAATATAATCTTTTTACTCTTCCTCTCTCCTTCACTCTCTCCTTCTTTTACAACAGAAACTTCTAATCTTGCAATTATCTGTCCGTCTATGCATTTAGTAATATGTTTAGATTCTACTTTAACTTCTCTTGATTTCTCTTCTTCTACACTGTTTATTTCACCTGATTTCATAGAATATAATCCTGTCATTTCTTCAGAATCACTAATAATATTTCCAGTAATACCACTACTGCCAACAACACTTGTTGCATCTGATTCATAAATTTCTCTTTCAATACATTTAACCTGAGAAATATCTAAAAATTTTATTCTTAAATCTTTATAACCTGCTATATCTTTATAACCATCTACTTCAACAGAGCTTTTAATTTCTAATTTAAATTTTTCATTTAATCCTACATGCCCTATATCTCTTACACAAGCCCCATTTTCACAACCATTTGGACAAGTATGATATTCATATCCACAAGTACCATTATTAGTATAACAGAAATATTCT
>CAZGSA010000029.1:0-8774 GCA_964528215.1 Candidatus Woesearchaeota archaeon | reverse complement strand
ATTTTTACCACTACAAGTTCCTTCAACCTCATAATTCTTTCCACCATCAGAATCTTTACATCCAGATTCTGAAACACAAGCTCCATTTTCACAACCATTTGTACAAGTATGATATTCATATCCACAAGTACCATTATTAGTATAACAGAAATATTCTACTACTGCATCTCCCCAGCTATAACTAGCACATCTATCTTCAAAAACACCATTTTTACCACTACAAGTTCCTTCAACCTCATAATTCTTTCCACCATCAGAATCTGTGCATGTTTGATTTGATTGAATACAAGCTCCATTTTCACATCCATTTGGACAAGCATAAATTTCTCTCTCAATCTTTTTATTTAAACAATAATACTCTTTTAATGCACAAGAATTAGTTCCTGAAGAAGAACCAGCAGCATAAACAGGGCAAAGACAACTATCTTCTATTGGAAGAGTACAAGCCCCACTACCAACTCTCTCCCCTGAAATAACAGAACAAGTATATGCACTTCCTTTAACATTATAATTCCTCCCTCCATCAGAATCAGAACAAGAACTACTACTAATGGATTTCACAACTAATGAAACATATCTAGAGGTTCCATCAACATTAGGCCCAACAACATTTATAACAGCTATATTAAGATTCTTCATATTTCCAAACCATCCTTCATCAACAGATTTACTAACACCATCAACAGTTATAGTTGCAGTATCAGCATCTTCAACAGCAACACTTATTGGATATATTTTATAATTTATAGTTTCTCCATCAATAATAGTGTATACATTAAAATCTCCTATTAATAATTCTACATATCTAGAAGTTCCAGCAACATTAGGCCCCACAATATTCATAATAGCTACATCAAGTCCATTAATATTTCCAAACCATTTTTCATCCCGACTTTGAGTAATATTATTTACAGTTATTTTTGCAGTATCTTCATCTCCAACATCAACACTTATAGAATATCCATCCATATAGGAAGTTTCACCATCCTGAATAATAACTTTATTTAATCCTGTAGCAGAAATTAAATTGATACATAAAACTAATAAAATGCTTACAAAAAATAAACTAAACATCTTTTTCATAAAATTATATAGAAAATATATATATAAATGTTTTGGAAGTTTCAATTAGATTAGAAATTAAAAAACTCTTTTACTTTTACAATAAATATTTACTTTTTTTAGGTTTCAATTCTCTATTAAATTTTTCTTTGTATTCTTTTTTTGTTTTTTGAATTTTTTTCTGCACCCTCTCCCCTCTTATTACCATCAATATAATAACAACTATTATAACTAAGACCAAACAATATATAATAATCTTTAATTCCTTAATTCCATCACCTATCTTTTCAATTTTCTCATTATTGATATCTCCTTTTTCTATCTCTTTGTCTTTTGCTTCAATAGTCTTGCCTGTTCCAGCAACAGAATCTATGATTTTTTCATTAATAGTTTGAATAGTTAAATCTGCTTTATTATTTTCAATTGAATTTAACTTAACATACAAATCATAATAAGAAGTAGATGTAAGATTTATTTTAGCACTTTGCCCAATACCTAATTTAAGTGTTATAGGATTGCTCTGAATAATTAAAGTCACTGAATCAGAACTTAGGCTGCTAACACTAAGAGTATGTTCTGCTGTAACTTTATCAAAAAAAATAAATTTGATTTTATCACTTGTAGATAATTTTTGAGTATATCCTCCAGAAGTTTGTGCTGTTGTTGGCGAATATGTCATTGCAGTTGTTGTGCTTCCTCCTCCACCTCCACCCCCATCCCCATCATCAGAACTGCTCACAGCACTAACAGTGAAACTTCGAAGACTTGAATTTCCCCTATTACCTGCAACATCACTGCAATTAATATTCCAAACATAAGTTGCAGGTGTAAAAGTTTTTGAAAAAGTGTTTGAACCAGTGCTGATAGGAGAAGAATTTGTTAAACTAACCACATTATTGATAATTAAACTGCAATTAGAAATATTATTTGTATCAGAAACATTATATGTAAAACTAATTGTTTGAGAATTTGAAGAATAACTAGAACCTGTTGTAGGACTAATCAAACTTATATTAGGAGAAATAGAATCATAGGTTAAGGTATAATTATCTGCTGTTGAGGAATTTGTATTATTATTAATAGTTGTGCAAGTCCAGTAATAAGAATCTTGCAAAGAGAAATTATAATTAAAATTAGTTGTATTTTCAAAACCAATTATATCTTCTGTTTTATTATAAACTAGGATTGTAGAATTCCATAATTTAAATGTAACATCTGATAGGGAATAAAGATTTTCTGAAAAAGATGTACAGGAAAAATTTACTGGATTTGAATTTGAATAAATAAAATCCAGAGGAGAAACTAGGCTAGAACTAAGCCCCCCAATTATCAGACTAAAATTATTAGAACTACCTGAGTTTGATTTTTCATCAACACTAATACATGTCCATTTATAATTCTCTTCTGCTAAATTAGTTATATTAAATACATTCTCTGAAAAAGTTTCAGAAACACTTATTGTTTGATTATAAAAAAGAGTTGTTGAATTCCATAATTTAAATGTAATATTCGAAAGTTGCCAATCACTAGTATTACAATAAAAACTATGATTAGCAGTAAGATTAATATGATTATCCGCTGGAAATATCAAACTTACACTCGGAGCAATATTATCTAGTTCTAGAACAGCTGGATAAATTTTTATCCTTGAAAAAGTAAGGCCTGTCTCTGTATCTATAATCCTTTTCCCTGTTGAATTAAATAAACTTTCAATTTGTTCAGGAGTTTTCTTTTGATTTGTAAGATTTAAAACTTGATTTATAATTGCAAAAGCTCCTGCAACCATTGGACAAGCCATACTAGTCCCTCCTCTTTCTTCATAACCTCCTCCTGTTTTTGTAGAATTAATTAAAGCACCAGGTGCAAATAATTGAACAAGAGAATTTCGATTTGCATGACAGACTAACTTGTCTAAAGCAGTTGTTACATCTGTGCAAGCACTCCAGCCAATTCCACCAATATTTGCATCATAACTATCTCCAACAGGGGTTGCATTTGTAATACAAGCAGGACTTGCAATTGCACTATAATTTGCATCATTTCCACTTGCAACAATAACTGAAACATTAGCAGCATAAGCCGCATTTATTGATTCTGTCCAAGGGCTCATAGAATCTTCACAACCAGTTTTATACAAACTAACAGTTCCTAAGCTCATTGAAATAACACTAACATTCTCATTAACACACCAATCAACAGCTCTACTTAAATCCAAATCATTTCCACTTCCCCCTCCTGCAGCATTTAAAATTCTTACACCAATTAAACTAACATTGCTTGCAACACCAAAAATACCTCCACTTGCCCCAATAATTCCTGCACAATGAGTTCCATGCCCATTTGCATCACCTAAACTACAATCTTCAACACAAACTTTATTATAACAATCAACAACACAACTCTTGTTTTTCCCAATCAAATCAGGATGAGTAAAATCAACACCAGTATCAATAACACAAACTGTTATGTCTTTTCCAGTTAAATTTACACTAGAAACCTGCAACAATCCAGCAACACTTGAATTTACAATACTATTGCTTTGCTGTAAAAAAGCCTGAATTTTATGACTTGCAGATATTTTAACAACATCTGAACTTTTCTCAAGTTCTTGTAACTCATCAATACTTACATCTTTCTGAATATAATTTTTATATCTATCATCCTTGGATGATAAACTTATTTTACCACTAGCCTTAGCCAGCAATCTATCATCTTTTAATTTAATAACAACACTTATTTTCTCATTTTCATTCTTACTTTTATCAAGATTATCTAAAACTTCTGGAGTTATTTTTGTACTAATCTTAGAATCTTCAATAATGTTATTATCTCTAACCATTAGACTCTTTTGAGCTTGAACATCTTGATGAATAGTTATTAAGGCAACAAATATTAAGAATACTAGCATAAAAACAAAAATTTTTTTTAATTTCATTTTACTATTTTTCAATCCCAACACATTCACCACTAACACATTTACATGATTTTATTTTGCAGTTTTCAACCTGTGCACAAATCATACGTTCAGGACAATTTGATAAATTTTTAAAATAATCCTCAGATTCTTCTCTAGAAACACAGATTTCTTCACCACTTGCAGAACAAGGACAACAAGTTGTTTGAATTTTAATACAATCTAAATCAGTATCACACATTACAAAATCAATATTTTCTTTATTACTTTCTTTTTGTCTAATAAAATAAATCAAAACAATAAGGGTAATGACTAATAAAATTATAATAAACAGCAATTTTTTGTTATGATAAATTTTAATTTTTCTTTCCTTACCTCTTCCTCTTTTTACCATCTTAAACCCAGATTAATTTAAACATACAACAAAAACATAATATAAAAACATTGTTAATGATTAAAAATGCAATGTTTTTATAAATAATCAGCCCCAATAAAAACAGCTTGTTTTTATGGGTGAAAATAGTGGGTTTTTGAAAAATAAATAAATATCTGGTTGTTTGGTGAATTCTAATTTTTCCTTCAAGGCGGGAGAATGTGGAATCCACCGAAATAAAATAAGAAAATTTTTATTTTTACATCCCTCTACTGAATGAAATTATAATACCTAAGATTAATAAGAAAATTCCACATAAAAATAATATAGAAATTATAAAAGCAGAATACACCAAGATTTTTCCATCACTGATCTTGTTAATCCTATATTTAATAAAAGCAATAATAGAAAAAATTACTCCTAATGTATATAAACTTAATAATGATAACCATCCAAATATAAGCCAATTAAAAATAAATTCACAAATAGTAAGAACTAAGGCAGATATACTAAATAAAAGAGAAAGACTTGACAATATCTTTATAGAGGTATTACTTGGTTTAATTAAGTTATTACCAGAATCCTCTTTAATTAATGGTTTGCTTTTTCTTTTAAATAAAACAAATAATCCTACAATGATTACTACAATAATTCCTCCAAGATACAATATTCCAGAGGGTATAGCTATCATTTTAACCCCTCTTATTAGCTCTTATAATGATTAATTCCTTATAAAACTTTCTATAAAAAACCAGTTGATTATTTCTCTTAATTCTATCATAGTAACAATAGCTTTAAATATTAATACAAGAATTTATGTGTAAATAAGATGTTTCTAAGGGACTTCAACACCTATTTTTTAACAATCAACATCCATTTCTTAGAAGTATTTTTAGAATTATGCCAAGCCTTTAAAAAATCTTTTTCAGAGATTTTAAAATTATCCCCATTACTTGAATCTGCCATTATAATGATATGGCTTTTATTATTATATCCCCTCACAACAGAATAATGACCCTTTTTAGTTCTTGGATTAATATAATTAACAATTGCAGGAATATTTTCATTAATAAATCTTTTAATATCTTTAATTGATGCTTTGTTTTTTTCACTAACTTTAAAACCAAGTGCCCTTGCAGTTTTAATCATATTTTTATGACTTACACCTTTTCCAGGAAAAGCTTTAGTTCTTTTAATTAACTCTTTTTCACTAAGTTTCTTGCCATAATATTCAAAAACAATTTTAAGTGAAACAGATCCGCAAGAAGATAAACCTCTTGTTTGTTTATAATGATTTATTTTTAAAACTTTATTAGACAACATTTTACTGGGCTATTAATCTTTAAGCAACCAGGGGTTTTAAATCTAAAGAATCTATCATCCCAGTTATTAAATGATTAACAGCACTGTCTTTACCATAAAGATTATCCTCAAATTCATCTACCCTATACAATAATCCAGGACTAACTGCATTAATTTCTCCTAAATAACCTCCAAGAATATCTATTCCTGCCCAAACCACGTTTTTTTGCCTTAATAATCTTTTAATTTTGCTTATAATTTTATAATCCTGAGAAGTTATTTCAGTTCTTTCAATAAGCCCTCCCTTCTTTACATTACAAAGGCCTCCTTTTTCTTTAGGTTTTCTCAAAACAGCTCCAACCGGATATCCATTAACTAGATGAATTCTTTTATCTCCAGATTTATCAATACCTTCAATAAACTCCTGAAAGATTCCTTCTTCAACCCCTTGGTTTGTAAATCCATATCCAATATTGATAAGTTCTTCTAAAGATTTTCCTTTTAAAGGTATCTGAGAAATTCCTTCTCCACCAAATCCTTGAAGAGGTTTATAAATTGCTTCCTTACCTTGTTCTTGCAATTGCCTCATAAAATAACCTATTTCTTTTGGATTAGAACTTATCATTGTTTTAGGTAATAAATCAGAATCTAAATCTTGTAAATATCTTTTATTTCCAAAATATTCTTGAGCATTAGTAGGATTAACAAATAGTCTATATCTATCTTCATGTTCTTTTAATCCTTCTATAAAATCTCTTTTCAATGGAGGGTCAAACCTGGGAATGACAATATCTGCATATCTTGCCAGATTGGGATTTGGTTCAGTAGACATAGCAACATTAAATTCAGAGTTTCTTGATAGAGCTTGGGCTAAATATATTGAAGAATCTCTTGGATGTTTTTCTATATCCATCTTGGATTCATCAATATAAATTAAAACATTTGAATGAATATGAGAATTAGGATTATAAAAATTATCAAATAAACTTCTTTCTCCAGTAGGAATTAAATTATAAGTCCCTCTACAATATCTTAATTTATAAGTTCCAGATACCCTTCTATTTACTTCTTTCATATTTCCATTTACTATTATGATTTTACCTAAAATGAGTAAGGATAAAGGATATATAGAAAATACTATCAGTTTTTTTGTAAAAATAGAAAGATTTATATATAAAATAAACTTTTTTACAAAAAATGAAAGAAAAAATTAAGAAATTACTGTTTGAATACACGAGAAATTCGAGAATTTCTACAAAGGAATTAGGAAAAAAAATTAGAACCAGTCAGCAGTCTGCTTCTTATTTAAAAAATCAATTCTTAAAAAATAATTTAATTGAAGGAACTGCAACTATTATTGATGCAGTTAAACTAGGATTTATAAATGTTTTAGTTGGATTTAATTTTTTAAATTTAGATTATTCAATCAAAAAAGAAATAATAAGAGAGTTAAAAGAAGATATGATGATTATAGGCATTGAAGAATGTAAAGAAGGTATAGACCTTTTAGTAGAATTCTCAGCTAAAAATTTAGCAGCATTTCATAAGAACCACTCAGAATTAATCTACAAGTTTGACAAAAGACTAAAAACAAATTTTGTATTCCCAATAATTGTTAATCACGAATATCTTAAAAAATATCTTATTAAAAAGACTGAGGATTCTCGTTTAATCTTGTCTGGAGATAGATATCAGAAAGAACTTTCAAAAAACGAAAAAAAGGTTTTAACAGAATTAGTTAAGAATACTTCGGAATCTCTTGTAAATCTATCTATAACATTAAAAATTCCAATAAAATCTGTAGTAAATTTAAAAAAATCTCTAGAAAAGAAATATATCATTAAAGGATATACAGGAATTTTAAATAATTCTAAATTAGGAATCAATAGACAGATTATTCTTCTTAGATTTTCAAACGAAGGTGTTAAAAAGATGGATGGATTTGTTCAATATACAAGAACTCATAAAAATATTATAAATTTTATGAAAATTATTGGAAATTTCCAGGTAGGAATAATTGTTGAAAGTTTAAAAGAAATTGAAATTATAAAAGAGATTAGGTCAAAATTTCCAATAGAAGATTATCTTATTATAAAAAGTGATAAGATTCATAAGAAGAGATATATTCCTGAATTGAATATTAGAAAATGAAAACAAACATATTTAAATCAAAAACTTGTTGTATTACTAATACTGAAAGAGATGAATAAATACTATTGGGGATTATAATCCCTAGATAAATAAAACAAACAGAGAAACAAACAAAAAATGAAAATATATGGAATTGGAGGATTTAATGAAGTTGGTAAAAATATGACTGCGGTAGATTTAGGAGACGATGTCATATTATTTGATGCAGGTTTATTCTTGCCACCAATATTAGAATTAGAAGAAGCTGAAAAAGTTTATACTGAAAGTAAGCTAAGAAGTATTGGAGCAATTCCTTCAGATACAATATTGGATAAACTTGGTTTAAGAAACAAAGTTAGAGCAATAATACCAAGCCATGCTCATCTTGACCATATTGGTGGAATCCCGTTTTTAGCCCATAGATACAAGGCAGATATAATCGGAACCCCATTCACAATAGAGGTTCTTAAGACTCTTTTAAATGATGAGAATATTTATCTTTCAAATAAATTAAGAGTTATTCAACCAAATTCTTTCTGCTATGTTCAGGGAAAAAAAAGAAGATATAAGGTAGATTTTATTAACATAACTCACTCAACTATTCAGTGCTCTCTAATTGCATTACATACTCCAGAGGGTGTTGTTCTCTATGCTAATGATTTTAAATTAGATGATAATCCTACAATGGGTGGAAAACCAAATTACGAGAAATTAAAAGAGATTTCAAAAGAAGGAGTTAAAGCATTGATTGTTGATTCAATATATTCTGGAGACCCAAGAAAAACAGCAAGTGAAAAAGTTGCAAAAGCAATGTTAGAAGAAGTTCTTTTGACAACAAATAATACTGGGTCTGGATTGTTTGTAACAACATTCTCTTCCCACATAGCGAGGCTAAAATCCATTGTTGAATTTGGAAAAAAACTAAATAGGGAAGTAGTTTTTTTAGGAAGAAGCTTAAATAAATATGTTGGTGGAGCATCTAGGGTTGATATG
>CAZGSA010000028.1:0-10363 GCA_964528215.1 Candidatus Woesearchaeota archaeon | reverse complement strand
TAATAGTAAATACACATTTTTTAGAACTTACTCAAAACCTGTTACCAGGTACGAACTAACATAATATTTAAAAACATAACAAAACTAAATATATTATGAAAAAAGAGAAAAAATCAAATCATAAAAAAGCAATATTCAGTGCAGTTGCAATAGTAGTCTTGGTTTTATTGTTTTATTTAGTCACTAATTCTATAACTAAATATACTGGATATTCTATTTCTAGTACTAAGAATGAAGAATTTACAGATTGTTTAAATAGCAAAGACATTACTCTTTATATTAATTCAGAAAATCCAATAGAAACTTTAAAAGATTTCAAATCACATGAATATTTTCCATCTATTAAAATAATCAATTGTTTAGGGGATATTGATTCTTGTGAAACTAATGGGCTGCAAGATTTTCCAACCTGGATTATAGATGGAAAGAAATTTTCAGGAGATATTTCTCCTAATGAATTATCAAAAATTTCTGGATGTGAATTATATTAAATTTAAAAAACATGATATAGATTATGATTATATTAATAAATAATAAAATATCCTCAATTAAGAATTAATAATGCTATGAAGATGAGGAAAATAATAGGGGATTAAAAATAAACTAAAAATATAGGAGGTTAAAAATGCCAAAAGTAGACCAAGAAAAATGTATTGCATGTGGGAATTGTGTTGCAGCCTGTGGAGAGGTTTTTGAAATGAAAGATGGAAAAGCTCATGTAAAATCTGGGCAGGAAAATTCAGAAGCTCCTTGTGTAAAACAAGCTTTAGAACAATGCCCTGTTGATGCAATTAGTTAAAAAGAATAATTTTACAGAAAAACTAGAAAATTCAGAATCCAAAAACAAAATTCAAAACTAAAAAATTCAAAAACCAAAACTAGAAAATCCAAAAACTAAAAAATGAACACAAAGAAAACATTTATAATAGCAGTTTTAATAATAATTGTTGTAGCTGTTGCAGGAGTATATATTATGAGTAAAAATAATGCAGATAATAGAGAAAATAACAAGGTTAAACTTGAGACAAATCAGGGAGATATTGTACTTGAATTATATGATAATATGCCAATTACTTCTGGTAATTTTAAAAGATTAGTCAGTGAAGGAGTTTATGATGGAGTCATATTTCACAGAGTTCTTGCAGGGTTTATGATTCAGGGAGGAGATCCTACCGGGACAGGAATGGGAGATTCAAACATCCCAAAGATTCAAGATGAATTTGTTGAAGGAAGTTCTAATTTAAGAGGAACAATTGCAATGGCAAATGCAGGACCAAATACAGGAAGTAGTCAGTTTTTTATTAATTTGGTAGACAATACCTATCTTGATTGGGATAAACCTCCTACAACAAGCAAACATCCTGTTTTTGGAAAAGTAGTTGAAGGAATGGATATTGTAGATAAAATTGCTTCAGTAAAAGTTGATTCTGCAGGCAGACCAGCTGAAGAAGTTAAAATAATAAAAGCTAGTTTTGTTTGAGGATAGATTATCCGGAAATCTCTATTTTTTAATTGAAAAGAAACTTAAATATTTTAGAGTGTAGTATTGATAATCTATAATAATCTATAAAACTTTTAGCTGTATAAAGAACAAGCTTAAGCCTGGATATATGTAACTTGAAATTGTAAGAAGATATTAAGGAAACTCATACATTTAGGTGTGGGAGGAGGTCCTAATCAAAAGAAATTCAGATACTCATAAAAATAGTATAATTATTCTATAAAATTTTAAGTTATGCAGATTAAGAATTAAAGAACTGCCCTATGTAGCTTAAGAATCTAAAGAGATATAGGGAACCCACTTATTTTTTCTTTTATAAATTAAATCCAAATATCAAAATAATCTTTCTAACACAGAAACATTTATAAATATGAAAATATATTCATATGTATTAGTCTACATATAAAATGGTAAATAAATATTATTTATTTTTTGGAAATTTAGCAAATCCCCTCAAGATTGAGATTATAACAGAATTAAAGAAAAAGAATATGAGTGTTTTAGAACTTGCTAAAAAATTAAATACTGAACAATCAAAATTAAGCCATGCTCTGACATCTTTAAGACACTGTTCAATTGTTAGGGTTAAACAACAAGGAAAAAAAAGAATTTATGAACTAAATAAAGAGACAATACTTCCTATTCTTAATATCCTAGATAAACATGAAAATAAATTTTGTAAAAAATGCAAAGCTATGCAGGATAGAGAAAGGAAAACTAAAAAATGAGGATATCAATAATCAATAGCTTGATAAAATATAATCTTATGAAAATGAGTAAGATAATAATTAAAAGATGTAAGATAAAATAATAAAATAAAAATGAAACAAATATATTTAGATAATGCTTCAACAACCCCTGTTGATAAAAGTGTTATAAGAGCCATGACCCCTTATTTTTCAGAGATATATGGGAATGCTAGTTCTCAGCATTTAATGGGACAGGAAGCTAAAAGAGCTTTAGAAGATTCTAGAAATATTATTGCAAAATCAATTAAAGCAAGATATGATGAGATTATTTTTACTTCTGGAGGAACAGAGGCAAATAATCTTGTATTAAAAGGCTTGTTTTTTACATTGGGAAATGAGAAAAATCATATTATTACAACAAAAATTGAGCATGATTGTGTTTTAAATGCTTGCAAATGGCTTGAAAAACAAGGTGCTAAGGTAACTTATTTAGATGTTGATAAGGATGGTTTTATTGATTTAGAGCAATTAAGAAAAGAGATTACAGAACAAACTCTAGTTGTTAGTATTATTCATGGTAATAATGAAATTGGAACAATACAAGATTTAGCTGAAATTGGAAAAATTTGCAAGGAAAAAAAAGTTTATTTTCATACAGATGCTTGCCAGAGTTATACAAAAACTTATCTTAATGTTAAAAATCAAAATCTAGATTTTGTTACTTTAAATGCTCATAAAATTCATGGACCTAAGGGTGTGGGAGCATTGTATATAAGAAAAGAAATTAAAAATAAACTTACACCTTTATTTCATGGAGGAGGACATGAATTTGGATTAAGAAGTTCAACTGAAAACATCCCAGGAATTGTTGGTTTTGCAAAAGCAGTAAAGATTGCTAAAAGCAGGGATATTAAATATATGGCTAAACTAAGAGATAAATTAATTAAAGGAATTTTAAGAATTGAAAATACAAGATTAAATGGTCCTGAAAAAAATAGGCTTTGTAATAATATTAACATAAGTTTTAATAATATTGAAGGAGAGGCAATTGGAGGTTATTTAGATAGTTATGGGATAAGCAGTTCCACAGGAAGTGCATGTTCTTCACATACTCTTAAACCAAGTCATGTGCTTTCAGCAATTGGATTAGATAATGGGATAATAAACACTTCAATCAGATTAAGTGTTAGTAAGTTTAATACAGGAGAGGAAATTGATTATGTTTTAGAGGTTCTTCTAAAAATAGTTAAAAAATTAAGAAATATTAGTGCAATAATATAATAAAAGAAGAATAATGTAGATAGATTTAAAATATTTAGTATTAATAAAAAAGTATAATTTAAATAAATATAAATTTATGAAGGATATATTGCCATCTAAAAAAGAACATAAAATATTAAACAAAGAGAAGACATTGAGTTGAATAAAATAATAAACTAAGAATATCAAACAAACAAGGAGGAAAAATGACAGATAAATTTGAAGAACATTCATGTGATTTTAAAAATGAATCAGAGTGTGAAGAAGAAATGGATGATGAAGGTTTAGAAAGCGAGGAAGAAACAAAGAATCATTTTGAAGATGAAGAAGATTAATAATTAAAATTAAAGAAATGAAAGATGATAAAAAAGAAAGAACAAAAAATAACAAAAGAAATGAAATTTTCAGAGATATTAGAAAGATATCCAGACACTATTGAAATTTTATTTGAATCTGGGATGCATTGTATTGGTTGCCCAATGGCTAGCCAAGAAACACTCGAGCAAGGGATAATAGCACATGGATTAGATATCAATAAGATATTAAAAAAATTAAATAATAAAATAGACAATAAAAAAATCAAAAAGGGGTAAAAATGAAAAAAGATATTATTGAAAAACTTGCAGCATTGATAATCGCATCTTTTGGTCTGGTTGCTGCTTTGGCATGGAATAGTGCCATACAAGCTATTTTTAAACAAGTGTATGGGGCTACAGAAGGAATTATTCCAATGTTGATTTATGCAGTTGTTGTTACAATAGTTGCAGTTGTTGCTGCGATTTGGATTGGCAGTTTAGAAAATAGAGTAAAAAAAGAAAAGAGTAAAAAAAGAAAAGAGTAAAAAAAGAAAAGAGTAATGTTAAAACTGGGTAAATTATTAATAATATTTTCAATAAAAATACCTAACTTAAAGAAAATTATCATCCTCAGAACAAATAAAAAATGAAAAAGCAAAATATGTTTAATTCCTACAATAGAGAAGTTATGAAACGTTTTACAAATCCTAAAAATTATGGGAAAATTAAAAATCCTGATGGAATTGGAGAATTAGGAAATATGAACTGTGGAGATATTATGAAAATATATCTTAAGATTGAGAATAAAAAAAATAAAAAAATTATTAAAGATATCAAATTTGAGACATTTGGATGTGTTGCAGCAATTGCAAGCTCAGATATTTTATGTGCTCTTGCAAAAGGCAAAACAATTGAACAAGCTAAGAAAATTAATAATAAAGATATTTTAAAAAAATTAAAAGGACTACCTTCTATAAAATTACATTGTTCTGTTCTAGGGTCTGGTGCACTGAAAAAAGCAATTGAAGATTACGAAAAGAAAATAAGTTCTTCTCCACAATAGGCTGTGAGTTTCTAATTTTTTACTAAAAAATCAATAAGATCTATATTTGTATAGTTTAGATTTTTATAAAATTTCAATTCTTTCTATCAAGAAATCTACCTTTTTTAAGGGGCGGTATTTAATCTCCCCTAAAACATAGGGTTAGGCAAATGAAAATCTTAGAAACCTATTCTATTCAGCTTAAAAATACAATAAGATATAGAAAAATAAGATTTATCCTAGAAAGGATTTTATTATCAACAAGCTTAAAAACTACTACTTCTTATCTGTTTTATAATTAAAATGCCAGATAGAATATCTTTTCATGACCAAATTTCTAGAAATAAATGGAAATCTTTTTTTCTAATATTTATTATATTCCTTGTTTTTATTGTATTTGGGGCAGTGATTGGTTTGGCAATGGGCCCTGATTTTTTCATTATAATAATGATTATGGCTATTATAATCTCAATAATTTATGTTGTAGTAGGTTATTATAATTCGGATAAAATAGCACTTGCATCTGTAAATGCAAAACCAGCTTCGTTTAATGAATACAGGCAATACCACCATACTGTTGAGGGTCTTGCTTTAGCATCTGGAATGCCAAAACCAAAACTTTATGTTATGGAGGATAAAAATATAAATGCATTTGCATCTGGTAGAGATCCAGAACATTCTGTTATTTGTGTAACAACAGGAGCTATTAATAAGCTAGATAAGCAGGAATTAGAAGGGGTTTTATCTCATGAGCTGTCTCATATTGCAAGTTATGACATAAGATTTATGACTTTGACAGCAGTTTTAGTTGGAATGATTGCAATAATTGCCCAGATATTTTTAAGAAGTTTATGGTGGAGTAATATGGGGGGTGGTGGAAGAGGAAGTAAAGATAATCGTGCACAACTTATCTTTATCCTAATAGGAATTATTTTAGCAATTCTAGCACCAATAGTAGTGATGTTGGTTCAATTATCAATCTCAAGAAAAAGAGAATATGCTGCAGATGCTTCTGCAGTTAAATTTATTCGTTCACCAACCGGATTAACAAGGGCATTAAAAAAAATCCAAGCAGAAAATCCAAATCTGCAAGAGCAAAAAGATAAAAAACATAAAATCAACAAAGCAGTTGCACCCCTATTTATAGCAGATCCTTTTAAGAAGAAAATTCAAAATGCTTTTTCAACACATCCTTCTATAGAAAAGAGAATCGCAATTCTAGAAAGAATGTAAAATGTTTATCATTAACATCCCCCTAAATATTTAAATTATCTGGATGAAGGGCTTGAAAAACTATTTTGAGTAACCTGATAATTAGATATGAAAAAAAATACTCTTAAATAGAATTTATTCTCAGATTATCAAAAATTGTCTAATAAAAAACAACCTTCGATTTCTGTCACTACCCCAAAATAATATTTTGTCGTCGATAAATTTATAAAGAGAAATTACTTATATAAATAATGGAAACAAACAATAGACCCTGTTTAACGAGAAAAAATTCTATAGATAGTTATTACTGTCTCGCCCCTGTTTGTTTTAAAATTAAACTTGTGATTTAAACCCTTTACAACATATTGGGTTTGAATTTATTTTTTCTAAAATGATACTAAATAATTACTCTGCATCTGAACCACAATTTTTATGTGAGGTTTGTAGTGAGGCAGTTACAAATCCTATTTGTCCTTCTTGCATTACCACTGAGATAAAAGTATGGCTTACACTATATCCTAATTTAAGTTTTGAATTAATGCCTGTTTTAGAAAGATACCTCCAATTACTAGAAGAACTTCCCCATGAATCTACAATTTGTATTAAATGTGGAAATAAAAATGCATCAGTATGCCCCTATTGTTTTATAGAATATGTATTAAGACAGCTTAAAAAAATAAATGCCAATAAAATAATCTTAAATGAATTTTTAGAATTTTTTAATTTTGATTTAGAACATACTGGTTATTCTGAGGAGGCAGAAGAATCAGAGACCATATAATATGGAATACGAAGAAGAAACAGAAGGAGAGTGGTTGGAAATAGATGATATTGAAAAGATATTATAAACCTATTCAAGAATCAGAACGGAAAACTTAAAATGAGAGATAAATTTGAAGAATTTGGATTTGAATTCAAAAACGAGGCAACTCGTGAAGAAGAAGCAGACGAAGAAGGATTAGATGTTTTAGAGACAGAAAGAAATCATTTTGAAGAATTAGAATATTAGTATTTTAAAAAAACACCCAAAATCAAACTTAATCATAAATATAAAAAAATAACCAAAGAAAATGTTAGGAATATGCCCCAATTGTAAAATAAGATTAGACAAACCTCCCTTTAATAATAGAGATACAAATGAAGTTATACTAACTCTAAAGTATAGAAATAAAAGAGATAAAAAAGAGAAAATTTTAAGTATAGCAGAATTAGGAAAATGTGAGATTTGCAATGCAACAAAACAAGATATTGAAGAACAAAAAGATAGAGAGAAAAATGAAGAATCAGAGTGAAATTATCTATCAAGATAACTAATAGGACTCTCTTCACAATAAAGTGTATTTCCCCTAAATCATATTCTTAACCTACACAAAACAACCCCAAAAAATAATCCTCTGCCTTTATCTATACAATCTCACGTTTTATAGGATATTGATACTGCATCTTAAAACATGTAGATTTCTTAGAACTTAATTAAATAGAAAAACATAAAAACAAAATTAGACTTTCGCAAGAACCCTATCCCTTTTAAGGGATAGATGAATTGCGATAATTATTTATTTCTAAATAATCTTATTCTTATGAGTTTGACTTTAACTCTTTTGAACCAAATCAAAATAGCTGAAGCTTTCTTACTAATTAAACTTTTCGGGAGGTTAAAATGTATAAACATAGCAATAGCTCTGTTGGAGCAAATAAAAAACATATCCAAATAACGCCTAAATATAGGTATAAGATGTTAAGAAAAGATAAGCTAAAAGTTTTTTGCAGAGTTGCCATAGAAGAAGCCTACAAAAAACATAAAATAGAAATTGAAATAATTAATGTGATGGACGAACATATTCATATGATTGCAGATGTTCCAAGAACCATGAGTGATTCAAAAGCAATACAGATAATCAAGGGCTTGTCTTCATATATTCTCTTTCGTTTATGCCCTAATTTGAGAAAGAGATATCCTAAGGGGCATTTTTGGACTGGAGGATATTTTTGTGATGGTGTTGGTGAAAGTAATTTTGCATGGACTTACATTTATATTGAGAATCAAGATAAGCACCATCTTTTCGCCTAAATCTTTAAGGACGCCCTGCTTTTTGCGAAGCAAAAAGTTGCCGAAGGCAACCCTTTAGGGCAGGGAGGATGTCACATTATTAAGATTATAAAATGCAAATAAAATCAGTTTTTGAAGACAATGAAAAAATTCCTGAAAAATATACTGCAGATGGAGAAAATGTAATCCCTATCCTTTTTATTTCAAAAATCTATGTGTAAGTAGACCGATTTTTTACAAATCAATGTCAGGCATCTTTTTTGAGGTTTCTGGAATCTTTAGATATTCTTTTTCTTTTCTTCCATATAGCTTAAAGAACATTACTCCTGGGAATTTCTGAGATGCATTTTCAAGATATAGAACAGCATCATTGTAAAACTGTCTTGCATAAGCAACTTTATCTTCTATTGCTGAAAGTTCTTGTTGAAGATGTAAAAAGTTTTCATTTGCTTTTAGATTAGGATAATTTTCAGCTATTGCAAATATTCTTCCTAAAGCAGCCTGTAACTGGTCTCCTGCCTTAACCTTAGATGCTAAATTGCCTGCTTTTAACATATCCGCTCTTGCACTAGTAACTGCAGTCATTATTTTTTCTTCGTGCTTAGCATATCCCTTAACAACCTTTACTAGGCTCGGAACTAAATCTGCCCTTTTTTTTAGTTGAACATCAATTTGAGCTAAACTATTGTTAATACGATTTTCAAGAACAACAAATTTATTATAATAATAAATAAGTAGAATTACAATTAAAGCTACTATTACAATTATCAACCATAACAACCAAGCCATTATTGTATTTAGCAAAAAGGGTTTATAAATATTCTTATTTTTTTAATTAAAAAGAAATTCATATTTTCGGAAAAGAGCATAAAAAAGAGCATAAAAAAGAGCATAAAAAAGAGCATAAAAAAGAGCATAAATATTTCATGATATTCTCTTACAGATAAATATATCCTCCCACAGATAAATGTGCATGGTTTTGCTAGTATAATTTATAGGTGTAAAAAGTATTAAGAAACAAATCTTATTAGATCAAGAATTAAAAACTACAACCCTGGTTGCAAAAAGAAGCTATTTACGAATATATGCCCAATAACCAACATATGCCCAATAACCAATATTTTTAAATACACCTAATTAATATTTATTTTATGGAAGAAAACAAAAAACAAACAAAAGAAGAAAACACAAAAAAACAATTAGATGATTCTACTGATATAGAAAATCTTAAAAAACAAATGCAGGAATATGCAGAAAAAATAGGGATAAAATTAAATCCAGATTTAGAAAGACTCAATGAAGTTTTAAAAGGATTACTTGCAAAAAAAGAAAAAAACAATGAAATTTATTGTCCTTGCAGAATACTTTCAAATAATAAAGAAAAAGATAAAGAGATAATCTGCCCATGTGTATTTCATAGAGGAGAGATAGAATTACAAGGGCACTGTTTATGTAATCTATTTTTTAGATAATTTAAAGATGTTTAGTAAGAGATACTAGTAGTCAAATAAATGATATATACCTTATATAAATTAAATAAAACACAGAAATGGCCATAACTAAACATCATACATATAGACCTTGAGAACAACAAATGGGATTTTTAGATTTTTTCAAAAGATTAAAGCAAAAAGCGCAAGGGCAGCTAGAAGGACAAAAAGTTAAAACAATAAAATTTGAAGAATTAGAAGAAGTTATAAAACAAAAACAAGAGAAAAATAAAAAAAACAAATAAGCAAAAACAACAAGAACTTATGTCAGAAATCAGACTGCATCTTTCTACTCTAATAACAAACTTAAATGAAAAAATACCAATACTTAAAAAGGTTGATTTAACTCTAAAAAAAGCAGATGAAAGAGCTAAGTTTATTGTTAAACAAAACCTAGATAAATACATTTTTCAGCTAGAAAAAATAGTTGATAATTTAGACCAGATAAATAAAAACAGTCTAAATTTAAGTTTAACAGAATACATTTTTAAGGTTCAATTTACTTTTTCTGATTTTGAAAAAAAGACTCATATGAATTTTGAAAAAGCAACATTCTTAATAGGAAAAGAATTAGAAATTATAAGGGATATTATTGTCAATTTTTTTAGAGGATTTAAAAAAATAACTGATAATCCTCTAAATAAAACATTTATTTTAAATTCTAAAATTCTTAAAGAAGTTAATAAAAAATTTGATGAAATTAATAGAATTAAGATAACCCAAACAACATTAGATAACAATATCCGAAATATAGATAATAAAATACAGGAAAAAAAAGAAAAAGAAAAAGAAAAAGAAAAACAGGTTAAATCAATTAAACAAT
>CAZGSA010000027.1:0-10397 GCA_964528215.1 Candidatus Woesearchaeota archaeon | reverse complement strand
CTGCTTTTGTAATACTAAGATGCAATGCATCTGTATTTGCAGCATAAACAGTAGCACCATTAATCCCTTTATTAAATAACCAAGTAACCATATTATTCCCAGCACCTCCAACTCCAAATACCTTAATATTGGCTTTCCCAGCTTTTAAGTCATCAAAGTTAATACTATGAGAATCAACATTATTTATTGCTTCTTTTGCAAAATCTAAAACCATTTTTTATTTATTCTTCAACCTCCTTACAATCTCTTAACCCCACTATTATAAACAAAAAGTTTAAATAATAGCATTACATCTATGTTTTATTAGAAATACATGAAAAAGAGTAGATATCACCTCTTTTATTATATCACCAATTTTAAGTCGCCAAAATTAAAATTGATTATTATAAAGATAATTATAATTTTCTCTTTAAATATTTTTCCTAAGATTAATATATGTAATTAAGTATATAGGTTATATTTTCAAACTGAGATGGTCTAGGTTTGATTACTTCAAAATCTTTTAGGGATTAAAAAACTTTAAATTTTCTAAGCTTCTATGACTCAGATTTTTTAGTATAATAATGCTTTTAAATTAAATAATATCTTTAGTTTTATGAAAATTGCAATTTGGGAGTATGACTTTCTCACCTGAGATGGTTAGAGTAGGAAAAGGATTAAGAGAGCTAGGGCATGAAGCTACCTTGCCAGATTTTACAGAACATTATGCAACTTTAGAGTCAAGAGATAATATGCATGTAGAATCAGCACACAATAAAGTGGAGCATGATTTGATTAGAGGTTATTTTGAAGTTATTAAACAACATGAGGCGGTCTTAATTTATAATCCTTCTAAAAATAGTATTGAAAATTATGTTGGAGGAAATACCTTAATAGAGATGGCTTTTGGTCATGTTTTAGATAAAAGAATTTTCATGTATAATCCAATCCCAAATATGAAATATAGAGATGAGATAGAGGCTATGCAACCAGAAATTTTAAATGGTAATTTAACTAAGATATTATATCAAAAAAACAATGGGGCACTCCATCTTAAAAGGTGGAGTTTGTGATAGCCCCTTGTTTTTAGGACCTCAGGAATCTTAGATTCCTGATGGTGCTCAGGATTTAAAAATCCTGACATGCTCAGAAATTAAAACACCAAAACAGAATCCACTTACTAAATTAAGTGGTTTAATTTCTGACATAAACAAAAAAGATGTTCAAAACTTAGTATAAACAAGATAATACCTTTTGCTATCTGATTTTAAAAGAAATTGGATAGATTAATTTACACAACCTCCTCAAACTTCTTAATCTTTTCCCAACCTTTTTTAAGATTATTATTGGCTATTTCAACAACCAACCTAATAAACTCATCGTCAACTAAAACTCTTTTATAAGCAATAATAGGAAAACTAATATTTTCAGTGGAAATCATTTCAACAATTCTCTTACTATCTACACTAATAATTCCACTTTTCCCAAATCCAGATTCCCGTGCCATTCTCAAAATATCAACTTGATTCTTTTTTTCCCTGCAAGAAACAACAACTAAACAAGGCTCTTGCTTAAAATAAACAATTCCCTCCCCCCTACACTCAGCAATCTTATTCAATTCTTTTTTAAAATCATCAAAATTAACTAATTCATGACTTCTAAACAAAAACATCCCCTTACCTTTTTTCTCCTTATCCTTAAGCAAAACAATCCTCCCACTGCAAGAACTTGTTGTAAAATAATTCTCTTTCTGATTTATTTTATCACATAAACTAATTATCTGACCATCCCAACTACTCTTATTACTCTTATCATCTTTATTCAAAATATTTCTCTTATTATTATCAAAATTATGCATATTAAAACAAAATATAACCTATTTTTAATTGTTTTTATTTTATACTAAAAATTTATTATATTCCTAACATCCCATCTCTCCTAAAATTTATATTTCCCTATATTTTATTCTATTTTTAAGCTACACAAAATACTTCTTCAAACCCTCATCTGCCTTCATCTGCATAACTAAAAGTTTTATAGTATATTAATACTCTATCTTAAAAGATATAAACCTCCTTTGACTTAAAACCATAAAAATCAAAACAATTATCATCTCAAACTTAAATTAATAAACATTATTAATCATATCCAAAAAAAACAATTAGATTTAAATATAATCTTAATTACAAGAAGTAACAATGAAACCAGAACAAACTCCTTATTTTTTATTTAAACCCAAAATACTAGAAAAAAATTATAAAGAGTTTGAAGAGATTTGTAAAACTCATCTTAACAACTTTCAAATAGCCTATTCTGTCAAAACAAATAGTTTTCAACAACTAATAAACCAGTTAGCAGAACTAGGCTCTGGTTTTGAAACAGCTTCTTTAAATGAAATAAACCTGATTCCAAAAACAAAAAAGAAAAATAAGACAACTCATCCATTTACACTTCTTAATGGTCCATGTAAAACACAGCAAGAGATTGAAACAGCAATCAAAAACAAGTTTTTAATTAACATAGATTCAAAGGCAGAAGCAGATTTAATAGCAGAAATCAACAAAACAAATCCTTTAGACATTGGATTAAGAGTTTCACCTCATTACTCAAAATTCGGTTTTGATGAATCTCAGCTCTTGGATATAATCAACTATTGTAAATCTAAAAAACTAAATATTATCTGCCTGCATTTTCATCAAGGAACTCAGCAAAACCTAAAAGAATTTACAAAAAACATTAAAAAAATACAAAAAATAATCCATACCCTAACAAATCAAAATCAATTACCTAATTTAAAATATTTAGACATTGGAGGAGGTTTTCCAGATAAAATACAATTAAAAAATTTAGGAGCAACTCTTAAAGAATATATAATCTCCATAAAACCCTTAACAAAATTTAATAAAATAATTATTTTAGAACCAGGAAGAAATCTTGTTGCAGACTCATTTAATTTAATAACTAAAGTTCATTTTATTAAACAAAATTTTGGAGAAAATTATGCAATCCTTGATGTAGGAATTAATCTCTTGCCCAAAATAACTCTTTCAAACTATAAATTCACAAAGATACTTAGTGAAAATAACCTAAGAAACAATAACCAACAAAAACAACAATACATACTTGCAGGGCCTTTATTATTTGGAAATGATATTTTAGGAAAATTTTATGGAGATTTAAAAACAAATGATATAATTAGAGTAGAAAACACAGGAGCCTATTGTTACAATTTAGCTTGGGAAATTTCCTATAGTAAACCAAAAATATTTATACAAGAATAAATATTTTTTAGAAATAAAAAAAATAATATCAATAACTCGTAAAGAAATAATTATTGACTTTCTTCGGCAAGTTTGTCATAAAATTGTTGAACAACTAAAGTATTTTCGGGAGCAATACTTTTATCAGGTGTTAATTTATAAACCCCATAATTTATTACAACAGATGTTCCAACTAAAAGAGCTGCTAAACCTTTTTTTACACTAGGTTTTTGCCTCTTAATTAAATCCTGATAAAATTTTCTTTCACATTTTTCCAATCCGGCCAAATCCCTAAAAGAATCAACAGCATAACCAAAATAATCTCCAGTAAACCAACCAAGAGCCATTGCGATAGCAGTTCCAGTTCCTATTTTTATAGGATCTGCTTCTCCAGAACAAACATACATTGTTGGGGCAAAACCCGCATTAAAAACAGTTAAATAAGTTTTATCATGTAATCTCTGAACCTTTTCCTTAGTTTTATTAGTTATGCCAAAAACATACCTAGATAAATCGCGCCCCCTAGCAAGAACAAAACCAACTCCCAAATATCCTACTGTTGAAGCAAATACTCTAGCATTTAAAGAAACTTGATCACTCATTCTATAAACAGTTACTTCTAAAGCTTGAAAAATAGGGTTTGCAAGAGTGTTTAAGGCAGTAGTATCAACAATATGATATTTTAATCCAGTTGTTATTTTTCCTGCTAAGTTCTTTACAGTTTGTTTCATTTTCATTTTAAAATCTTAGAAATAATCTAAGGCATATCACCTTAAAAATAAAGACTAAAAATAGTTTTTAAATATTTGTATAAATCCTGAATAAATTATACAACCCTCACATCAAAAACATAATGCTCTGTTTTAGGTCCATAACTTTTAACTTTTTTAGCTAAAACAAGCTCTGCCTTAAAACCAGCATCACTAGCAGAATCATTAATATCCTTCATTACCCTCTCAATATCTTCTTTTTCATGTCCAACCCTAACAATATCTTCATAATGCAAAAAACCATTTTTCTTAATAATTTTTATAGCATAATCTAAAAATTCTTTTGGAGGTGGTAAATAACCCATTAAAACTCTATCGGCCCTAATGCCTCTATCAACAAGTTTTTCAACTTCTTGCTTACAATCACCATTAATAGCTTCTGCATTTCTAATATTATTTATTTTAAAATTTTCTTTTAAAAAATTAAAACTAACAGGATTTAGTTCAATTGAATAAAGTTTTTCAGGTTTACCAATAACACCTATTGGGACACTAAAATATCCAATTCCAGCAAACATATCTACAATAATCTCCTCACTTCTAACTTGCTTAGCAATTCTTGTTCTCTCACTTAAATTACCTTTTGCAAACATAACTTTTCTAATATCAAATCTATACTTGCAACCAGATTCTAGATGAGTTACAACAGTGTTTTCATCACCTGCAATAACTTCTATTTGAGGCTCTCTAAACTCGCCAGTAATAATTCCAAATTTATTACAAACAGTTCTAACTCTTCCTTTGTACATCTCAAGAACAAGCTCTCCAATCTCTTTTTTATATTTAACAATCTCTGGCTTTAAATTAACAACAATAATATCCCCAATCTTCTGGTACCCAGAAGGTAAAATCTCTAACTCTTCATTAGTAATTTTATCTTTTAGTTTATCTTTTAGCTTTTCTTTTAGTTTATCTTTTAGTTTATCTTTTAGCTTTTCTTTTAATAATTGTTTAAATGTCATAAACTTGTTTGAGAAAATTAGTTTAAAAACCTTTTTAGATTATACAAAAATCAAATCATATTCTTATAAACTAATTCTTCCCTTTTAGGAGGATTCCCTAAAGAATCCCTAAATAAATTATCATAAACTTCTAAAAATTTACTACTAGTTCTTAATTCCTCATAATCAAAAAAATCATAATCCATAACTCTTCTTTTTTTACAAGCCTCATTTAAACTAACCCCTATTACCTCATAAAAATCACCATCTGGAGTAAAAATAGGACATTTTCCAAATTCTCCCCTAACTGTCATTAGGATAGACTCTCTTGCAGCCATTTTTGAAAGTCTTTTATCAGTCTCTGTTGGAGGAAAATCTCTAAGTGTGTATTCATAAACTTGAGACGCAGTCTTATACCCACTCTGTTTTGTCAATCTATCTAATTCCAAAGCAATCCATTTTGGCTGTAGTTTTATTTCTCCATGTTTATCTCTCTCCTGATGCTCTTTTGGAGGTTCTTTTATTTCATCAATATGGGTATTTTCAGAAAAAGGAACAACTGAAAAAGGAACTCCGAACCTTCTTTTGTTCTCTTCTACATCTTGAGCTATTTTACCTAGAATATAATCCCATCCATAACTTTGTTCACCTGGAATTGCAATAGTATTAGAGTATGCACTTACCCCGCAGGTAATCCAATCAGTATCTCTTCCAAAATAACCTGTATAAAAAACTCTTCTATTGGTAATTGCAGAGTTATAATGATGTCTAACAAATCTAGTTAAAGTTGTAACAGCAGTTTCCCAACCAAGAGGTATAAATGTAGAACTATCTCCATCCATTGTTTTTGGCCATCCAATAAAAGGCAACCCTACCTGATAACCTTTTAATGCTTCTCCTAAATGATTATCTCCACCCATCATAATCACAGAAAAAATATCTTCCCCTTTTACAACATCTATAACTCTATCTATATCTAAATGTTCTCTATCAGATCCAATCATAGAACCAGCCCTATCTTCTTCTAAATGATTATAATTAATAGGAACTATATCTCCTTTATTCAATCCAGAAACCCCCCCTCTTGCCCCATATAATCCAAAGACTTCTGAAGCTCTTTTTCCTTTTGAATAAGACAAGACATTGTCATCAAGAATAACATCTTCAAGCGTCTCATGCATTTCCTTCATAGCTGCATGAAAAGAAGAAATATGCCCTCCAGCAGTAACCAAAACTATCTTTCTCTGCTTTCCCATTTCAAAATAACCATCAAACAATGATTTTTAAGAATTTCCAATATACAGTATATAGGTTATATCTTACCCCCATATCTTTAATATTCTATAAAATTAATCTTTAATATTCTATAAAATTAATCTTTAATCTTTAATCATTCCCATTTGCATAACCTATATTCTAATACTTACTAATATTCCTAAATCACTCAAACTTCTTACTAACTTCCAGCAGAAAATTATCATTTCCAAGACAAGCTAATAATTGCAAACCAACAGGAACATTATCCCCTTTATCTTCAATTCTTCCAGCAGGAATACTTATTCCAGGAATCTCTGCTAAATTAGCCAGGCAAGTACAAACATCATAATTATACATATCTTCAACAATTATTTTCTCTCCAATTTTATGAGGTAATTTAGGAACAGTAGGCATTACAATAACATCATAATTTTTAAAAGCTTGTTCAAATTCCTTTTCAATTATTTTTTTAGCAACAAGTGCTTTTCTATAATACTTACCAGCAAATTCCTCCTTGCTTATCTCTCTACCACCAAGTATTCTTCGTAAAACCTCTTCACCACAAGAATCTTCTATTTTTAACCCATATTTTCTGCCATCAAACCTTCTTGTTCCTGAAAAAAATTCAGTATAAACAATCGGATAATAAGTTTGAACACCTAAATCAATATAAGAAATTTCAACATCTTCTGCAACCCAATCATTTTCCCTACAAACCTTCTCAACTTTTTTTCTTATCAAATCCCAAATCTCTTTATTAGCATTAATCTTTAATATTCCAATTTTTATTTTTTGGTTTTTCAGATTAAAGCTTTTTTTCTCAAACTCTCTGCTTATAGCATCATTATCATCTCTACCCTTAATAACATTAAAAACAATTTCACAATCTTCAACATTTTCAGTAAGAGGCCCAATCTGGTCTAAACTCATTGATAAATCAATTAAACCATATCTACTTACCATGCCATAACTTGGTTTAAATCCAACAACATTGCAATGACTTGCAGGATTTCTTATACTCCCCCCAGTATCACTACCTAATGCAAAATCACAAAAACCAACTGCAACACCAGCAGCACTTCCACTACTGCTTCCTCCAGGAATTCTATTTAAAACAGCAGGATTTTTACAACAACCAAAAGCAGAAGTTTCTCCACTAGCTCCAGATGCAAATTCATCCATATTAACCATGCCAAGAACAATAGCATCTTCAGCAAATAATTTTTCAATAACACTAGCATTAAAACCAGATTTATAATTTTCAAGAGTTTTACTAGCACAATTACAAATCAAACCTTCAACATTAATATTTGATTTAACTAAAAATCCTATCCCAGCTAACTTACCAGCCTTCCCAGATTTAATTTTCTTATCAACTAACTTAGCCTGCTCAATAGCATTAGCATTTAAATGAAAAACAATATCCATTTCCTTATTTTGTTTTTCAATTTTCTCAATAAACTGCTTAATATTTTCTTCAGCAGTTAAATTGCCTTGCTTAATATCTTTTAATTTTTTATTTATCATAAACCTCCCCTCCTGAACGAAAACCTGCAAACTTAGGATCTAAAGTATCAGGAACTATTCTAATACAACTACTAACATGAGGTTTCCCAGTTTTTCTAGATTCTATTTTTTTTATCAAATCCTCTCTTTGAGCATTTATCTCATCTAACATCTTAGAAGATTTTCTAGAATCAAAAACACCATTACCAATTTTTATGTCATATTCATAACATATTTTAGACAGAGAATCATAACTTTTTTTAAATTCTCTAACATCTCCTCCATTTTTTTCAGCATCATAAATTAACTCCTGAAATCTGTTATAAACAGTTATATAATCTCCATTAGAAGGAATCTCCCCATTATTTAATAAGACAAAAGATTCTAATAATTCTAAACAACCTGGAAGAGTGTCTAATCTATCTCCATAATTTTCCCTTAACCTACTTAAAGAATCTTCCCCAAAAAAAAAATCATCATCTAAATCAAACCTCTCTGTTCTATCTAATTCTCTCATTAATTTTTTTCTTTTTCCCATATTATTTTCTCCTAAAAAAATCATAAGCATAAAAAGTTTCATCTTTTCTAACACTCTTAAAAAAACATTCATCATCTCTTCTCAAACCTCTATCTACCTGACTTTTAATAATCTCTTTAAGAGGATTAACAAACCCCTCAGAGAGATTATTATTTCCAGCACCTCTTTTTCTTTTTATATCTTTATAATTCATAGGTATATTAACAAGATTAACTTCTATTCCTAAAAAATAATTTTTATTATGATCTGGATTAACTCTCATGCTCATCTTATTTCCAACTCCCTTTCTCTGCAATTACAAAATCATTATCCTTTTTACCAGCATTTTCAAGCAATTTCTGCTTAAAACCCTTATCCTTACACACTTCAGATTTTTCCTCTCTTTCAAATTCAGCCCTATTAACATAAAAATCAGGCTCTTCTTTTACTTTTTCAAGTGCCTTTGCAAATTTATCTAAAATCTCTCTAGCTTCTTGTTTTATTTTATTTTCATCTAGTTTAACCATTTTTATTAATTTGTTTTAAAAAACTATAAAGTTTCTCTTTTATTTCAAGATAAAAGACTTTTATATCTTTTGCTTCTTCAGAAGATATAAATTCTCCATAATATTTTGAACCATTCCTCCTATATCTAAAACCATCTAATCTCTTAACAACACTAATATCAAATCCTTTTTTTAATAAATAAGATATTGAAGCCTCATGAGAATAAGATTTATAACCTTCAATAAGAAGTATTGAATCACAAAAATCTCTCAAGGCGTCATAAATATTTTCAAAGATAATTTTAGAAAACTTTTCAATCTCAAGTAAACTAGAACTTTTTATCCTTTCTTCTCCATCTTTAATAAGAGATTTTGCTCTTTCTAAATTAGGAGAAACTTTTCTAATTAATTGCTTTTCAAGATAATATTCAAAATTTTCCATATTATTTAAATTTCCTCCTAATATAACCAGATAATACAATTCCATTTATTAAATTTGTATAAAACTCATCAGAGAATTTATTATAATAAGCAACAATCAAATGAATATTCCTATTCAACACCTTTTCAAATTTTTTCAAATCAATATCCAAATACTCTTTTTTTGTAATAACAACAATATCCACATCACTTTTCTTAATATCATTACCTTCTGAATAACTTCCTATAACAGATACTGCTTCAGGATTTAATTTCTCAACTAAAAAATTAACTAAACCAGAATCATAAATTTTCTTTAAATTATCTATTTTCTTCAGATTTTTAAATCTCTCACCAATCTTTGCAGACAATTCAACAATATGTCTTTTCTTTTCTCTAATAATCAATTTTTCTTTCTCTAATCCCCTTGTGATATTAAGCACAGTATTTGGATTTAATCTAGTAATCCTAGCTATCCCTCGAACATGAAACTTTTCAGTAGGATTATCAAAAAAAACTCCTAAAACCTTTTCATAATTACTTTGTTTCATACTCATTGTCCATTTGATTATACAATTATCTTATTTTTTATACACCTGTATAATTATTTATCTATTTAAATGTTTTGGTTAGATTTTAGAAACAATTATTTATACTCTCTAACCTTGCCCTTTTCACTGATAAAAATTCTTGATGAAAAAACTTATTCTTAACTATCTAACAAACCTTACTTTAATATTATTCTTCCCTTTCTTCTTTTCATCTATCTCAATAATAGCAGCCTTACCTTCTTGAGCACTTCCTGTTGTCACAATTAAAGTATCCTCAACCATCTTTTTACCCTGATACTCATGCATATGTCCACAAATAAATAATTTAGGTTTATTTTTTTTAATAAATTCTAAATATGGTTTAAATCCAATATGTTTTCCATTCATTGGATTTTTCCCCTTAAATCTAACTTTATCAAAATAACCATAAGGAGGATAATGTGCAAGTAAAATATCAATATCTTTATCAATCTTTTTAAATAATTGTTTTTTTAATTTTTCATGTTGTTTTTTTAATTTTTCATGTTGTTTTTTATATTTTTCTATTTGTTCTTTATCAAATCCACTTTCTTTTGTTAGATAAACAGAAGCAGTAACCCTGCCTCCAAAACCATAAACTTTCAAACCATTAATATTTTTAACCTGTTTTCTTAAAAAGACAATATTTTTCTTATTTTTGATTATTTCAGA
>CAZGSA010000026.1:0-10866 GCA_964528215.1 Candidatus Woesearchaeota archaeon | reverse complement strand
TATAATAGTAAATACACATTTTTTAGAACTTACTCAAAACCTGTTACCAGGTACTGAAAAACAAAATATATAAAACCCTTATATCCTTTACCACATTAACATGAAACAAAATTACCAACCAAAACCAAAATTCTTAGAAAGAATCAAACAACTATTAAACAGCGGGCAAGATTTTAAAGAATTTCTTAAAATAGCAAAAACTCGTCCATTAAAATCAATTCGTGGAAATACTTTGAAAATAAAACCTGAAAAACTAATAACAATTTTAAAAAACAAAGGCTGGAACATTTCACAGCCATATCCAGATTACCCAGAAATAATTATAATAAACACTATCTTAAAACCCGGAGAACTAGGAAAAGCTAAAGAACATGAAAATGGTTATTATTATATTCAGGAAATTACAAGCATGATGCCAATAATTGCACTTTCTCCTCAAAGCAAAGATTTCTTTTTAGACTTATGCGCTTCTCCTGGAAGCAAGACAACACAAGCAGCTGCCTTAATGAAAAACAAAGGAACAATCTTTGCAAATGATATGACAAGAACAAGAACCTCTATACTCTCCATTAACATCCAGCGCTCTGGAATAACAAATACAATAATAACAAAAGAAAATGGATTAAACTTAATTGAAAAATTTAAAAAACTAAACCTAAAATTTGATAAAATTCTCTTGGATACTTCTTGTTCAGGAGAAGGAACAATTAGAACCTGCCCATCAACATACCAAGAATGGAGTGAATCTTTAATAAAATCTCTCTCAAGCAAACAAAAAAGATTAGCATCAAACGCACTGTCTATATTAAAACCCACAGGGATACTTTTATACTCAACCTGCACATATGCTCCAGAAGAAAATGAAGAAGTTATTGATTATCTTTTAAAAAACCACAAAGATATTGATATCCAGCCAATAAAACTACCATTAAAAACAAGGCAAGGAATAACAAACTGGAAAAATAAAAAATATAATGAAAAAGTAAAAAACTGTATAAGAATCTATCATCAGGATAATAATATGGAAGGATTTTTTTTATGTAAAATAAAAAAAACAGGTGCAACCACACACTAAAGTGCGTGGTTTGTGACAGGCACTTGTTTCCAACGAAATTTTTCAGGAAATTTCGTGGCACTGAAAATCTCTTAGATTTTCATGTGTTAGGACTTCAAAACCTCAGGAATTTTAGATTCCTGATGATGCTCAGGATTTAACAATCCTGACATGCTAAAGAATTGAAGACAAGTAATCTACCACATCCTAAAGACTTAAATTTGTAAAAATTTAACGTATCAGAAATTTTCAATTTCTGAGGATGTGGTTTTCAATTCTTGACATAAAAAAATTAAAATGAAGATAAAAAAAGCAAAAATACAGGATGCAAGAAGAATTGTCAATCTAAGAAAAAAAACTTTTGAGACCCTAAACTCAAAAGACTACACAAAAAAACAAATTAATGAATTAAATAAATTAAGCACTCCTGATAAAATTATTGAAAAAATAAAAAAAAGAGATATGTTTTGTATGATTAATACAAATAAAATTTTAGGAGTAATAGATTTAGAAGAAAATAAAATAGGTGGATTTTTTATAAGAAAGGGTTATATTAACAAAGGAATTGGCACAAAATTAATAAAATTTATTGAAGATTACGCAAGAAAAAAAGGAATTAGAAAAATAATCTTGTATTCTACACCTTATGCAATTTCTTTTTATAAAAAATTAGGTTATCAAAAATCCAAAAAACAAAGTAAAAAATTAAGAGTTGGAAATGTGATAATAAAACAAACTAAGATGGAGAAAAAATTAAAATGAACTATCAACCAACAAGAACCAATTTAGGATTTAGAGATATAAGTAATTGTTTAAAAGACGAAAATTTTGATGATTTAAGAAAATTTGATGTTGTAAGGGGAGTTATTTTAGAAAGAGAAGTTGAACAAACCCATGAAGGCAAAGGAAAATCTCTCATTTATTATTTCAGGGCAAATCATTATAATATGAGGGGGAGAGTATTTCCAAGAGATGAACTTGTAAAAACAGGAAATACATATGACTTGATAATATTAGTAGGGGGTTTAGATGATACTGAATTTAAATATAATGTTGATGCAAATATTTATCATAATTTTGAAATAGGAGAAAGATTTCCAGTAAAAATATCTAGAACCAAAAAAGGCGAAGACCCATCATTTAAATTACTTAATAATTTCCCAGGATTTCTTAAAAGGAAAAGCAATCCACTTTGTAAAGAGATTCAAAAAGAAGATAAAGTATTAGCAGAAGTTAGTAGGGTTATTAATAATAATGGAAAAATAGCTGTTGAATTTAATCTTATAAAAATACTGGAAAAAAAATGAAAATCTTACCAAATTCAAAAAAAAAGAAAATAATCAAACAACTAAACCAGCAAGGAATAAAGATAAATAATCTTCCTTATCTACTTATTCAATTTGGACATGATAAACTTAGATTATATTCTGGAAATTTATCTAAGGAAGATATTTCTATTTTTGATAGAGAACTAAAAATAGAAGACATAGGACTATATTTTGCAAAACAGGAAAAAGATAAGATTGTTCTGACAAGACAAGGTAAAGAATTTATAAAAAATCAAAAATTTTCTTAAAACAAATTGAATATCATGACATCCTCTCCACACTTTAATGCAGAGTTTCCCATATATCTCTTTTAATTTTCATCTACAAAAACACTTTTTCAAGACTCTCATCTACATAACTTAAAATTTTATAGGAGATTAATACCTTATCTTGAAAAATAAAGATTTTTTAGTATTCATAATCCATTTTCTTAAAACCTCTAACACCTAGCCACATATCTAAACATTTAAAACAACTATTAATCTGAGATGGAAAATCCTTATTTCCAACAGCTCCAAAAAAACAAGGACGTGCATAAGGTTTATCTTTAATTTTTGCAGTAAACATAGGGATATGATTAATCCTGCAATCTAATAAAAAATCTCCATAATAACTGCACCTATCCCCAAACATTTCAGCAGTAACAGAATATGAATTTAATTTTTTAACCTCAAATTTCATATCTTCAACAAAAACAGCATTTTCTAAAGCTCTTTCAACTTGCTCATCACTTAAATAAAGCTCTTCAAAATTCTCATGGGCCCTTGTTATTTCTTCTTTTGATTCTAAAATAAGAGGAATCTTTGTTAAAAACTTTCCATATTTACTAAATCTATTATTATTTGGAATATAAATAAAAGACTCTTTTGTTATATTTCCCCTATTAAAAAAGTCGCAATCCATTCCCTTAAAAATCCTCAAATTAACATTTTCAACCATAAAACCTACTTCATAATCAAATAATTCTAAAGATTTAACTGCCCTATCAAAAGGACTATAACAGATTGCAGAAGAAGTATCTCTCACTATAGCATCAATATAAAATGGGCAATAATCTAAATCCATAATTCCCAATTATTAACTATATTTATTAATATTTGTATCTTAAAAAAGAATTATTCAATAAACAAATTATCAATGTTTTTTAGTCTCAAAAATCAGAATAACTACAAAAAATCAGAAGAAGAAAGAGTTTCAGGGTCTTTATCTCCTCTCTTTCTTTTATAATTTATCAATCTCTCTCTAGCATTTTGCTCAACATAGTTACTGCATTCTCTACAATACTCTCTAGGATTAATAAGAAATAAAGTTTTATGGTTATCAAAAAATTCTTTTTGTAATTCTGTTTTAACCTTATCTGATAATTGTCCCATAACAAATCAATATTTAAATAGTATAAAAAATTAATCAATATAGAAATTATATTTAAAATGAATTCAAAAGAAATAGAATCTTATAAAAAAGCAGGAGAAATTTCAATTAAGATTAAAGACTTTGCAAGAGAATTAATAAAACCAGAAATACCCCTTTTAGAAATAGCTCGAAAAATACATAAAAAAATAGAAGAATTAGGAGCAATTCCTGCATTTCCAGTTAATCTTTCAATTGATGATATAGCTGCTCACTATCATCCTATCTTAGAAGATGAAACAAAGGCATCTGGATTATTAAAAGTAGATATTGGAATCAGTATAAATGGATTTATTGCAGATACTGCTTTTTCTATTGATTTAACAGAAGATAATAAACATAAAGAACTTATTAAAGCATCTCAAGAAGCATTAAAATCTGCCCTAAAACTTGTTGAGACAAATCCCACATTAAGTGAAATAGGAGATATTATCCAAAAGACTATAGAAAAAAAAGGTTTTTCTCCAGTTATTAACCTTTCAGGACACTCACTAGACAAACACCAGATACATGCAGGAACTACAATCCCTAATTATAAAAATGGAAATCAAAATAAGCTAACTGAAGGAGCTTATGCAATTGAACCATTTGCAACAACAGGAAAAGGAAAAATTTATGAGGGTGCTCCAAGTAATATTTATGGAATAATAAATCTTAAAAACACTCGCTCACCAACAGCAAGAAAGATATTAGATTATGTTATGGATAAATACAATACACTCCCATTTTCATTTTTAGAAATCCAGGAAAAATTTGGCCCAATGTCAAGATTAGCAATTAAAGAATTAGAGCAAAACAATATCCTCCATTCTTACCCTCAATTAATTGAAAAATCCCATAAACCAGTTGCACAATCAGAGCATACTTTTATAAAAACAAAAGACAAGATAATTATAACTACCTAAATAAATTTAAAAATAAAATTCAATTAAAAGAACTATCTAAAAAAGAGTAATATGATATCTTTAGAATATATTGTGATTGTATCTGCATTTGTAATTTATTATTTGATTGTTTTGTTAATTGAAAAAAAATTTATACGAGAACCTTCAGAGATTATAACTAAATTTTTAGCAGTTCTTTTATTATTTGCAGGAGTTTCTCTAATATATTACTCATTTACAGGAAAACCTTTTTTAACAGAATCTGAACAAAACTATGGATTATATATCTTTATAATAGGTTTTATTGCAGTAATCTGGACAATTCCTGAACTCCTTTTAGAGTTCAAAGTTTTTAAGAAATATACAACAAAGGGGAAAAATAAAACCTCAAAAAAATCTGCATAATTTAAAATTTTATAAAACATTAATACTCAATTTTAACAATCATACCCTTTATCTTTAGAACTATAATTCATGTTAAAATCAAAGCCAGAAGATAAATAAATAGAATTACTGCCTAAACCAGAATAATTTCCACTAATTATTGTGTAATTATTTTTTTCATGACCAAAATCATATTCCTGAATTTCACTACAACTACTACATCCCATTTTAATTTATATCTATTTAATTAGTAATATCAAAACCTTCATCTCCAGCATCATATCTATTAAGCTATTGAGATATATCTAAGATTACCCCAAATAAGCACTCGGACCAGTATCCAGAGCAGCTTTAGCAGACCTTAAATATTCAGTTTCAATTTTCCTATACTTATCCATATCAGATTTTGTAACTGAAGCTCCAACTTTTTTCATTGCATCTTGAAAATACTTCATCTTAACTTCTTTAGCTTCTATATTTTCTCTTAAAGCTAACATTGCAGATTCTCTAACTAAACTTTCTACATCTGCTCCAACATAACCTTCTGTTTTATTTGCTAAATAATATAATAATTTATCCTTATCTGATAATTTTTTAAAATCAATCCTTTTATCTTTATCAATTAAATCAAAATCACTAATCTTTTCATCAGAAACAATCTTTTTAATAAGAGAATTATCAACTTTTACTTCTTTAAATTGCTTATCTAAATCTTCAACCTCATCCCTACTAACCCTGATGGGCATATTTTTAGTATGTATTTTCAAAATGTTAAATCTTCCATCCACATTAGGTGCAGAGGATAATAAAATCCTGTCAAATCTTCCAGGTCTGAGAAGGGCAGAATCTAACATATCGGGTCTATTAGTTGCTCCGATAACAATAACATTGCTTAAATCTTCAATGCCATCCATTTCAGATAATAACTGATTTAAAACCCTTTCAGTAACTTTAGTTCCCTGTTCAAGCCCCCTTTTACCTGCTAAAGAATCAATTTCATCAAAAAATATAATACAAGGGCTCACTTGTCTTGCTCTTTCAAATACTTTTCTAACTCCTTCTTCTGATTTTCCTACCCACATTGACAATAAAGAAGGGCCTTTAATTTGTATAAAATTAGCCTCGCTCTCTTTAGCAACTGCTTTAGCTAATAGGGTTTTACCAGTTCCAGGAGGCCCGTAAATTAAGATTCCTTTAGGAGGTCTAATACCAAGATTAATAAATGATTTTGGGTATTTCAAAGGCCATTCAACAGCTTCTTTTAATTCCTGTTTTATGTTTTCTAAACCTCCAATATCATTCCATCCAATATTAGGAGTTTCAACTAGAACTTCTCTCATTGCACTAGGCCTAACAACCTTAAGGGCATCACTAAAATCTTTATGACAAACTTTTAATTGCCTCAAAACCTCTTCAGGTATTTCTTCATCTTCTTTTAATTCTAATTTAGGAAGTAATCTTCTTAAAACAACCATTGCAGATTCTTTTGCTAAAGCATTTATATCTGCACCAACAAATCCATGAGTAACTGAAGCTAATTTATCTAAATCAACATCTTTTGTTAAAGGCATTCCACGAGTATGAATCTTTAAGATTTGTAATCTGCCTTTTTTGTCAGGAGCTCTAATCTCTATCTCCCTGTCAAATCTCCCAGGCCTTCTTAATGCAGGATCAATTGAATTAGGCCTATTAGTTGCTCCGATAACAACAACTTTTCCTCTTGATTGAAGGCCATCCATCATTGTCAACAACTGACTAACTACCCTTCTTTCAACTTCTCCTCCAGCATCTTCTCTTTTAGGCGCAATTGCATCTAACTCATCTATGAAAACAATTGAAGGGGAATTTTTTTCAGCATCTTCAAAAATATCTCTTATTTTTTTTTCACTCTCTCCATAAAATTTAGACATAATCTCAGGTCCATTTAATAAAATAAAATTAGAGTCTGATTCATTTGCAACAGCTTTTGCTAATAAAGTTTTACCTGTCCCAGGAGGACCATGTAATAAAACCCCCTTAGGAGGCTCTATTCCTAATCTCTCAAAAATTTCTGGATGTTTTAAAGGAACTTCAACCATTTCTCTTATCTTTTTTACTTCATCTGTCAAACCACCAATATCTTCATAGGTTATTTCTGGAATAGTTTCATCAGAAACTTCCACAGCTTTATTACTTAAAATAACCTCAGTATTCTCAGTAATAATACCTGGCTGAGTGGGAGTTGTATTTAGAATAATAAACCTAATTTGTTGCATTCCTCCTCCAAAACCCATGCCTCCAAACATTTCATTTAAATTCCCAAAAATATCATTAATATCTCCAAATTCATCGCCTAACAAATCTTTTCTTCTCTGAACCCCTCCTAAAACAATAATATCTCCCTTAACAACTGCCCTTCCCAATAATCCTGGTTTTAAATCTCCCTGAACCCTGATTCCTTTTTGAGAAGGAGCAATAGTAATCTTCTTAGCTTCTTTAATATCTGTATTAAAAATAGTTATATTTTCACCAACTCCTGTTCTGGCATTTTTTCTAATAATACCATCAATTCTAATAACTCCCTCACCAACATCAGCAGGATAAGCTTTATCAGCTATTGCTACAGTTTCTCTATTCCCTTTAATCAAAATCACATCCCCTCTTCTAATCCCTAATTCTTTCATAACTTCAAAATCTATTCTAGCAATACCCTTATATGCATCATCTTGTAATGCTTCTGCAACCCTTAACTTAATCCCATTATTTTTATTAGCCATTTTAATTTTTCTTGATTTCTTTTATTTTTGAATCATTTAAATCCTGATTATGATTTCCAAAATTTAAACTAACTCTTCCAAAATCTTCAAAACATAATCTAACCATATCATCCATTATCTTCTCCTGTTCCCTCATAAAATTAACAATCTCTTTTGGAATTGAAACTGCATAACTATTACCAACAAATCTCATCTTAACATTAAATTTTTTTCTCTTTAAGTTCATAAAATCATTATACTCTTGTTCATCTTTAGGATGAATAATTTTATTTCCACATCCATCGCAGACAAGAGCTCTTAATATAAACCCATTTTTAGAAATTTGAATGCGATTCATCTTAACATTACATTTACCACATAAAATCGTGTTACTGAATATATCTGTTGTCATTGTATTTATTTTTATTATGAATATTAAACCCGAGAAAAGCCAGTTTCATGTAAAAAAACATGTCTTTGCTCTTCTGGGGAAAAGAGGTGTTTAGTATAAAGTACACTGTGTATACTTTATGTATATACTTAAAGGATATACTATTTAAATGTTTTGCTAATTAAATAACTGCAAATTAAAATATATATCCCAGTATAATAAACATTTTTAAATGAAAATAAATAACTAAATAAGAATTAAAAATGAATTTGCATTTAAAAACCTTGGGAATAGCTGCATTATTAACAATTCCACTAACTATTAGTCCAAAAGCAGAAGCACACCACCATACTTCTCCACAATGCACTATAGCTCATGGTGCAGGCTATGTTATTGGAGATTCTATAAAAGGCGTAGATAATTTTTTTACTGATTTGATTGGAGGAATTTTCCTAGTTGGAAGTGAATTTAATAAGGGCTTGCAAAGAGGGTATAATCAACCTAAAATAATTTATAACACCCCTCAAAATCAAGATTGCAATAGATGTCATGTCCCTCTACAAAATTATCAGCCTAGACAAAGGTCTACAAATCCTCAGAGAAATATTCAGTTTCAATCAACATCCCGTACTACCCCTGATGGAATAATTATTATACCCTATGAAAATTCAAATGCACCACCAGAATTTATTAGACAACCCAATCCTCAAAATAATTGGAGACCCTCTAGAAGATAAATTATTCTTATAAAATTTAGTAAATTTTTCAACCCTTATTAACAATTAATATGTTTTGTTATTTTTAGACATATCAATACTTCTTTCTAAAAAACTTAAATTTATTTTAAACAATATTTATTAAATCTTCAAGCCTATATAATCTAAAATTTATAAGACATAATTTAAAAACCTTAATGTTTAATATTAATCATGGATTTAAAAGAAATAAAACAAAATATTAAAAAATCCTGGAATTGGATTTGGAATTCAGATTCCATCTTAAGTTGGATTGTTGCCCTTATTTTAATATTTATAGTTGTAAAATTTATATTCTTTCCATCCCTCTCTTTAATATTTGGAACTTCATTGCCTCTTGCAGGGGTTGAATCCTCAAGTATGGACCATCGTGCAATAAAATATTGTACTAAATATGATTCTAACTTAAATTGCTTAGCTAAAAGCCAGGATTATGAAATATGTGGAATAAAATTTAATAAGAAAACAAATCTAAACTCTGATGAATATTGGAAAACTTGCGGTCAATGGTATGAAGAAAAAAATATCTCTCAACAACAATTCTCAGATTTTTCTATGAAAAATGGTTTTCATAAGGGAGATATTATAATTGTCTGGGGAAGATTTACTCCAAGAATAGGAGATATAATTATTTTCCAACCAGATTCAGAATCTTCTGCACCCCACCCTATTATTCATAGGATTGTTGATATAGATAATGGAATTATCCAGACAAAAGGAGATCATAATAGGGAACAATTAGCAGGAAATCAGTTTTATAACACAGATGAAACCAATATAAATGAAAGCCAGATTATTGGTAAAGCCATTCTTAAAATACCCTATCTAGGATGGTTAAAAATTTGGATGATAGATTTATTTAAAAAGATATTTTAATTATTTTTTAATATCAATTTAGATATAATATTTAATCTTATTAAATGATATCTTCTCTGTAATTTAAATCCAGATTCCAAAAATATCTTTTCATAATTTTAGACAGAATAATATTATCTTTTAAAGACTTCAAAATTTATATTTTAGACATATTAATTTCTTCTTTCATTCCCTCAACTTCTTCAATAACCTCTTCTGTATTTTTAATTAGTTCAGAAGAACTCCTTATTTTGCTTCCCAAACCTTCTACAATCTCAATACCTAATTCTTCACAAACACCTAATTCGGGAATATCAGTACTACCCTTAGCATCCCTAGATTCTCCATTTCTAACCCTATCACCGCCGTTTGCAAAAACATGAGGTTTAACAACTCTTAAACTCTTGCAAATAGTTCTATCCTTATCAATACTAATAAAAACCTCATCAACAAAACATAATTCTTTAATAATAGCTGCCCTATCCTCTTGATTCATAAAAGGTCTGCCTTTTTTTGCAGAAGTCTGTTCATCATTATTAATAATAACAATTAACCAATCTCCCAATTCTTTAGCTAACTTCATTAATTCAATATGCCCTACATGAATTGGATCAAAATAACCAGACACTGCTACTCTTTTCATCTCAAATTAAAAATCCTAGATAATTTAAACTTTTCTAAGATTAACAATTTGTTGTTTTTTGGAAAACAACTTTAAAATTCAAAGATTAGTAACATTTATAAAAGAATTTATATTAAAGTAAAAAGTTAAAATTTAAAATAATAAAAAATATAATAAAAAATGGAATTTTGTCCAAAATGTGGGTGTGTTTTAGTAGAAAATAAAAAAAACTTCAAATGCCCTAGATGTAATTATAAACCCAAATCAAAAATAAAAATTGAATCCTCTGAAAAAATTGAGATTAAACCAGAAATTGGAATTATAACTGAAAAAGATATGGATGTTTTTCCAGTGACAAATGCAATCTGTCCTAAATGCAATCATAAAGAAGCATATTTTTGGACATCTCAGACAAGAGCTGGTGATGAAGCAGAAACTCGTTTCTTTA
>CAZGSA010000025.1:0-11092 GCA_964528215.1 Candidatus Woesearchaeota archaeon | reverse complement strand
AATACTAGATTATCTAACAAGAATGCTAGATTTAAAATATGAAATAAAAGAATCAGAAAATCCTAGTTTTATTGAAGGAAGAGTGGGAAGCATCTTTATCAATAATAAAGAAGTTGGTATAATTGGAGAAATTTCCCCAACAATCTTAAAAAACAATAAAATTAAGATGCCTGTGGTCTCATTAGAGATTAACATAGAAGCTTTAATGACCTCTTCTTAACCTCATTAGAGATTAACATAGAAGCTCTAAAAGATTAATAACCTATAATAATTACTTTTTTGAATACTTATTAAGTTTTTCTATAACTTTGTCATAAAAGAATAAGTAAACTCACTTATTTAAATCACTCTATTGAATCATCCACAATAACTACTAGAACTTTCCTTTCTCTTATCTCCACCATTACTTAACCTTTTCAAAACATCTAAAAAAATTCTTCTAACCTGTTCATTAAACACCTTAAACATCCTATTGATAAATTCTGCTTCTTTTTGTTCATTATAATTCAAATCCAAAATAATAAGCTCAACTTCAAAATCTCCCAAAGTCTCATAAATATTAGTTAATACTTTCTTATCATCTTCTTCTAATTTTTTAATTAATTTATATAAAAAAAGAGGAGCATTTGTAGGATTTATCATAGCTTCTATAAATCTAATATAACCTGCAATTTTATCGGAAATATTCCTTCTTATTTTTCTTAATAAAAACTCAGTCTCTACATCCACTTCTTCAATATCAAAAATCTCATTTAAAACAGAAAATTCAGGAAGATTATAGCTCTGTCTAAGTTTTTCATACTCTTTTTTTAAATCTTCTAATCCAAAATCATGTATTTCTTTAGAAACCATAAATCCTCTTAAAAAAGTAGGTTTATAAATCTAATGAAAGCCTCAAGTGGGAATCGAACCCACAGTCTCTGCCTTACCATGGCAGTGCTTTAACCTATTAAGCTATCGAGGCAACTTTATTAAGATGTCTTGGATTTGAAAATCCAATAATAGACATCCATTTTTTTAATTGATTATGCCCATAAATCTCAAGGAAATAAATATCCCTAGTAGTAGCCTTACCGGCATATATTTTAAAGTTTTCTGATAAATATTCTTTTAATTGTAAATATAAGGGATAGCTAGCTGTTTGAAGATAAACTCTAGGGTAAGCTTTTTTATAGGTTTTCATTCTATCCGCAAAGACGCCTCCATCAGTATCAAAAATTCCACGAATAGTGGAATTTATAAAATTATCATTAGAACTCATAATTTTTTCAGGAATTTTAACTGTATAGGTCTTTCTACCTGGAGAAAAGCCAAATCCGTCCTCAAAAAATTTAAATAACGCTTTAGAATAAAAAACAATTCTTATTGAATTTTTATTCCTTACAAAATAAATATGAGGTTTTAATTCTGGAACAACAGATTGCAACACAGGAATTATCTTATCCCTATAATACTCCAGATCTTTCCTGCTATCTCCAGCAAACTCTATTTGATAAAGTTTATTATTATAGCAATTAAAAAAACCATCTCCAATAAATGCACCAATAACCTCACATAAATTTTCAGATAATTCAAAACTCAGGGTAATTTTTTTAATTCTTCGAAATTTCTTTTTCTTACTCTTTTTTATAGCTTCTATCCCTTTTTGCCTTCCTTCTTTAAATAATTTAAAATTAATCTTATAGGCTCTTTTTCCTCCATCACTTAACCATTCATGAGAATCAACTTCTTTAATGGCATTAATAAACTGATTCTTATCATTGTCCAAAATATATTTTAATAGTTTATAAAAAATATCCTTTCTTATCTTACTTCCTTCAGACCTATATCTTTCTAATGTATGTCTTGAAATACCAAGCCCTTTAGAAAGATTTTTCCAACTAAATTTAGAGCAGATTCTAATTTTTTCAAAGAATTCTTTTTTCAAATTCTCATCATGAAATATAAAAAATTTTGTCATGAAAAGTACAAGAAAGTAAAGTATTTAAATTTTGTGTTACCTGAGCTAATGAGGCTTAGTTTTTATTTTTTAAAACGACTCTCATTGCATATCCAAAATCAAGAGGATCCATTTTATGAATAAACTCATAAGCATCATCAACTACTAATACTCTCAGTTTTTTATCTTCTGGCATGATTTTATCTAGAATAATTTTAAATAAAATAAAAAGACTTATAAATATTTAGATGCTAATTTTTTATCATGAATGCTCTTACATATAAATACTTAAAAACTCACTAAATCTGCCCAATAAATAACAGATCAAAATCAATATAAAGATATAGTTCAGTATTAATGAGTTCTAGAAGCTCAGGGACTGAATTAATATACATGCAAGAACTTGGTGAAGAAATAACTAGAAGACCACCAACAACAGAGTTAGGAGAACTTGTAAATTCAACTGCTGCTCAAATAATGACAAAAGCTTTACTGCATGCCAAAGAAACTGGGAAAAAAATTACAAAACTAAAGGTTGTATTAGTATTAGAACCCTAACCAACCTCACCATTATTAGGCAACCATTCCATTTTTACCACATATCCACTCATTCCCCTTGCATTTTTACTAACACTATCTAACCATCCACCATATAACCTTATAAAAATATCAATATTTTCAACCTTATTCATCCTAAGATTTTCATTAGAAATAATAAAAAAAGCTCCTATAAGCAAAAAAAATATAATAAATAAGATTATTTTCATTTTTGTTTATCTCCCTAATTTATTTAAATATCTTCAAATCACTAACTAGTTCTTCTCATCTCCCAAACAACTTTTTATTTGAATTATCAATATTAAATTTCAGCTTTTGAACTAAGGGTTTTCACTAAGAGTTTCATTTGTAGAACTCCAATCCATTTTAATGGCATTTGCACCCAAAGATTTTACATTTTTATATCCATTAGCCAACCACCCCCTATAGATGCCCACAGCATGAATTATTCCCTTAGAAGTCGATAAATCAAAATCATTCCTAGTGTTTACAAGAGCAATTGTAGCATATAAAAACAAGGCTACAAAAATAAGTATTAAAATAAAAACCCTATGTTTAAGATGATTCATCTTTATTGCAAATATACCTATAATCACTAATATCACTACAACAACCCAACTTATCATTTTCCTCTATTCTCCTCTATTTCCCTATAAAAAGCCTATAATCTTTAAAAACATTGTGGTAGTTTATTAAATCAGTTTGGTAAATCCACATCCTTCAGGATGTATTATCAGTAATACTACTCAGGCTAAGCTTTAGAGAGAGTAGTTTAAGCTGTCCCTTTGAAAAGTTAATAAAAGAAACCCACACATTTATGTGTGGGAGGAAGTCATTTTAAGATAAAAGTAAAGAAATTCATAAATATCTTAATCAATATCTATAACTCAAATAATAAAAACAATTCTACATCACATAACCTGATGAATTCTTAATTAAACAAGATAAAACCTATTTTCTCCTCTCAAAAACCTTATATGCTTCAACAAGCAGGATTCCAGCAAGACTAATTCCCGTTATATAGATCCAATCCATTAGATTTAAAAAAGTAAAATAAAATAAGCTATTTAAAGGAGTATATAACACAATTAAATGTAAGCCCATTGAAAATAAAACAGCATAAATCAAATACTTATTAAAAGGAGACTGAATAACCGACTTTTTCGATTTACAACTAAAAACCAACATCATTTGAAATAAAATTGAAACAGAAACTACCATGGTTCTTGCTCTGTTAATATCAGCAATATTTAAATAAAAAAACAAAAACTCAACAGACAAGGCAACTAATCCTCCTATGATAATAAATCCTGTAATGCCATTCAAAATACTAGATTTACTTGGTTTTCTTTTCATAACATCTTTTTCAATAGGTTCTGCACTTAAAGCAAGAGCAGGCAAACTATCTGTGATTAAGTTAATCCATAATATCTGAAGAGGTAATAAAGGAAGCAGAACAGGATCTCTCCAAATAAGCATAACAAGCAACACTAAAAAAACTTCTGCAAAATTAGCAGACAAAAGAAACTTAACAAACTTTTTAACATTATCATAAATTCTTCTTCCCTCTTTAACACCTTCAACAATTGAAGCAAAATTATCATCTAAGATAACAACTTCAGAAGCATCCCTAGCAACATCTGTACCTCTTATCCCCATTGAAATTCCAATATCTGCCCTTTTTAATGCTAAAGCATCATTAACACCATCTCCAGTCATAGATACAATTTCTTTTCTCTGTTTCAAAATATTAATTATCCTTAATTTATCTTCTGGAGAAATTCTAGAAAAAACAACAATCTTTTTTATCTCCTTAAACAATTCTTTATCACTCATTTTCTGTAATTCAGTTGAATCAACACTTCTACCATCTAATCCAATCTGTTTTGCAACAGCCTCTGCAGTTAATTTAGAATCTCCTGTAATCATTAAAACCCTGATACCTGCTTCTTTTGTAATCTTAATAGCATTTTTAACTTCAGGACGAGGAGGATCAATCATCCCTTGTAAACCCACAAATACTAATTCTTGTTCTGCATCTTTTTGAGCAACTTTAAGAGCATCATTATTTCTAGAAGATGATTTTATTATTTCTTTATAGGCAAAAGCCAAAACCCTAAGGCCTTTTTTAGCCATATTTTCATAAGCCTGAATCAATCTTTGCTTATCTTCATCCATTAGTTTTCTAATCCTTCCATTAATAAACTCATATTCACAATGATTAATAATTTTTTCAGGAGCTCCCTTAATATAGCTAAAATATTTTTTATCATCTTTTTCTGATTTTCTAACAACAGACATTATCTTTCTCTCAGAACTAAAAGCAAATTCCTTAACCTTTCTCTCTTTTTTCTCTAATTGTTTTTTATTTAAAAAATTATTTTCTGCAACCTTAATCAATGCAATTTCAGTAGGGTCTCCAATAAAATAATCCATACCTTTTTCATCTTTTTCATGACGAGCCTTATTGCATAACATACCTATTTTAAACAATAAACTTTTTTCTTCTCCTTTTTCAGGATTAGTTTTTCCATTTACATAAACAGAAGTAACTTTCATTTTCTCTTCTGTTAAAGTTCCTGTTTTATCAGTGCAGATAACATTAACTCTTCCTAAAGTTTCAGAAGCAGGCAATTTTCTAATTAAAACATTTTTCTTAATCATTCTTCTAGTTGCAAATGCCAATCCCAAAGAAATAACAGCAGGAAGTCCTTCAGGGATTGCAGAAACAGCAAGACTAACTGCAACTAAAAGTGATTCAATAAAATCCATTTTATTTAATACTAAAAATAAAACAACCAAAACTGAAAGAAAAAGAATGAAAATTCCAATAGCTCTAGCAAATCTATCTAACTTGTCTTTAAAGGGATTTTTTTCAGGTTTAACTTCCTGGACTAACTCAGAAATTCTGCCTAGTTCAGTTTTCATTCCAGTGCTTACAACAACAGCATAACCACTTCCAGCAACAACTTCTGTTCCCTGATAAATCATATTGATTCTATCTGTTAAAGGAATCTGGAGTTTTAAATTTCCAGAAATTTTCTCCTCAGGAACACTCTCCCCTGTTAAAGCAGCTTCTTCAACCTTAAGACCTTCTGAAAATAAAACCCTTGCATCAGCCATTATCTTATCTCCTTCTTCTAAAACAAGGATATCTCCGGGAACAATCTGCTCAGAATTAATTTTCATAACTCTCCCATCTCTCAAAACCTTTGCCTCGGGAACCATCATTTTTTTTAATTCCTCAATTGCCTTTTCAGCTTTATATTCCTGAAAAAATCCTAAACCTGCATTTAAAAAAAGGATAATAAAAATAACAATGGAATCGACTATAGAATGCATAATAGCTGAAAGAATTGCAGCAAAAATCAAAATCAAAATTAAAAAAGATTTAAATTGACTGAGAAATACTTTTACAAAATCAAAATGCCTAGTCTTTTTTAATTCATTTAATCCATATTTCTCTAACTTCTCCAAAACCTGCTTTCTACTAAGACCCTTTTCACTAGAACCTAAACTTTCAATAACCTCTTTTGCAGACAATGTATGCCAATTCATATTAATCTATTAATCAACCTCTTAAAAACAACAAGAAATAAGGATTTATAAAAACTACTTTTATTTCACTAATTTTAGAGATATTAACATCTCCATGTAATCTTAAACAAGAAATCAATTGCTTGCCCCCCATCCCTATAATCTAAAATCAATAAAGATATCAAAAAAACAAATATCTCTTCTAATCCCCCCATAATCCATTTTCAAATATTATAGAAATAATAAATATTTGATATCTCCCCATAATCCCTTTTTACAAACTATCAAATATCAAAATCCAGAATAAATATCAATAACTTAATACAAGATTAAATAGAATATCTCCGCAAATCAACTCACCTTCAGAACATCATCTTTATAATATCCATACATCTTATTCCCATATCCTAATATATAATCAAAAGAATATCAACTTCTCGCCCCCCCCCTGCATAACTCCCCTTCAAATAAGATACCAGAATTCAAAACAACATTCCTCTGTAAAATATATTCTCTAATAAACTAGAGAAACATCAGATCCCCAACATCCAATCAAAAAAGATATTAAAACTAAAAATTTCCAAATACAAAAATTAGATTAAAAAAATAAAAATAAAAAAAGATTTTATCTTAATCTATCAATAATTGCCATTATAACACTAATTATAGTTAATATAACAACAATCCATCCAGCAACAATAGTAACTGCATCAGGTATAATTGGAATTCTTAAAATAGGTGCTCCAGCCTCTCCAATCATTCCAAAACCAACTGCTAGAGATACTAAAACTCCTGTAATCCACGCAATTAAACTAACTGCAGTTGAAATAGGTTTTGTTTTTGCCATTTTCCTCTTCTTTACTTCAACCTCCTTTCATCATCTTTTTAATTCTAAATATAATAATACTAAATCCCCCTGATTAATAAACCTTTCTTTTTATTATATTCTTCTGCAATCTTATAAGTTGGTAATCCTTTTCTCTTTAATCATAAAACTCATTTTTATAAATTAATTTAAAGATTATTTTATAAGAAAGTTATTATAAAGAAATTAGTTGTTTTGAGTGGTAGGAATTATTTTATAATCTTAATTTATATAACTTTTATTATGCTCTTCAGTTCTTTTAAACAAGTCTAAAAACTTACTTAACAACCACCCAACAAATTTTCCTACAAAATAATAAATTGGAATTAAGATTACTGATAAAATTAAGGCAATAATCCATAGAATATCTTCATTACCTAAAAGAGCAGAAATCCCTGTGACTGGCACTGTGATAAGGCTTAACAATCCAAGCATAGCACATCCTAAACAACCCCAATCCTTACAATTATATATACAATAGCTAATGAACAAATTAAATATACTAATTAGTATAGTAAAAGATATTGCAAACTTCTTATTGAAATTCATCTTCTTAAGACTCTTCTTTAAACTAGATGTATGTTTTGTTATTTGAAGGTTAAGCTTCCAAATTATAAAGAATTTTATAAAAAGCCAAACTAAAATAATAGTTAAAAATAAAAACAACATTAAAAATAATAGAATTCCCCCTCCAATATCAGAACTCCCTGCATGTGGAATTTTAGGATATCTTTGAAGATAACTCAACCATAAAAATAATGATGAATATAAAATTAAAAAATAAAATAATCCCTTACTTACATTTCCAATTTCTAAAAATTTAATTGTTATATATCCAAAAATTAAAAAAAGAATGATTATGAATAAAAGCCATTTCCAAATAGATAAAATAGCTAGACCAATAGAAATAGTGATTAAAGGTAGTGAAATAATAGCTAGTTTATTAAAATTAGAAAACTTTTCCCTATATTTCTTAAAGAACTGAATAACTAAAAATGCTAATACTATGATAAAAAATAAACTTATTAAGATTTCAATAAAGCTTAAACTTACAATTCCTCCAAATGGTACATCAATTATTATATCTTTCATTTTTTAGAGAAACCTTATAAATTTATTTTGGCAATCCACATACGAACATGCATGGTTTATAATATTTAAGGTTTTCTAATTTTAACTTACTAAGAAACTCACTCAACCATCAATAACCCTATCTAACTTCTCTTTATGTTCTTCAATATCTTTCTTTGCATCTGAAAAGAAACTAAGAAAACAACATTTAAAATCAATACAGACTTTCCCCAGAACTTTTTAGCAAGTTCTATTTGTGGTTTATCTCTTGTGATTCATATAGCATTAGTTTGCTTTACAAGTAGCATATGAATAATATCATAAAATCTATCAACATCAAAAAACATAACTCAAAAACAAAATTTATAAGCAAGAATTTCCTATAAACTATATGGAAAAAGAGGTTAATGAAGAAAATGACCATATAGTTGCAATCATAGTTACAATTTTAATGATTGCAATAACGATAGTAGCATTAATAATCTTTCAATTAGATTCAATAAATTCTGCTTTGTTTATTTTCTTAATGACAGTTATCTATCTTGCCTTACTTTTCCTTCTTTTAGAAAAGAAAAAAGTTAAAGAAATAATTAAAACAATAACTCAGGTTATTGAAAAACCAATCATAAAATCAATTGAAGTAGAAAAACCAGTTTATATTGAAACAAAAAAACAAGAAAAAAAAGAACTAAAATATGTTGCTTCTTCTCAAACAACCACATATCATAGAAGTTCTTGCAGATTAAGTAAATTAATTAAAGATAAATATAAGTTAGAAAGTGATAAATCTAGTGATTTTACAAAAGAAAATTTTAACCCTTGCAAGGTTTGTTTAATGGAAATTAAAAAAGTTTAGATTTTTTTAATTCAATAAAAATTCTAAATTCAATGATTGATCAAAAACTAATGATCTCTAAACCAATTAATTAACTAAAAAAATATGCCCCCGCCGGATTTTTAAGCTAAGGTTTAACTTTAGTACATTAAAAATAATGAGGTTATAATGATATATTTTATTCAATTATTACTGATATAAATATCTGTCGCTGTGTGTGAGTCTAATATCCCTTAATTTTGGAATTTAATTCATATATAGAAAAATATTTTGCTGTTTATGGGTCGATATCGTCCTATAATTCTCTTATCGATATCGATATAAGTTGTGAGCCAGTTGAGGGCCTATCGCTCCCAAAATTGAAATTTAATTCATATATGCAAAAATATTTTGGCCTTTTTCATATCGAAACGATACATATTTTCATATCGAAACGAACAATAAAATGCTTGTGAGCGTTTGTGAGAAAAATATCCCCTAATTTTGAAGTTTAATCCATATATGCAAAATAAATAAGCCTTTTCATCTTAGCTAAGCTATTATTTTTATGTTAGCTTAGCTAATGTAATAAAATGTGAATTTTTATTATAAAAATTAACGTAACATGCTCTAAGTCATTTGTTAGAAGAAGTATGCAATTAATAACCTATCAACTTCGTTAAATTTTTGATTCAACTAATGACCTCTTTATAATTAATGATGTCAAAACAATATCTTCTTATAAATGACAGCCACTCCTTTTTGACATCTTTAAGATTCTCTTTCCCCACTATCTCTCTTAAAATTATTTTTTAAAATTCATAATAAAATTACTATTAATAATGTTGTAAGTATTCCATAAACAAATAAAACTATTGTTATAGTTCCTAGTCCTCCCCTAAAACATTCTAATAAGCTCTCCAGATTAAAAAATACTAAGAGCATAAGTGAACAAGGAAGTCACCATGGCCTAAATCAAACTTACACCCTTAGTATGGTAATAAAATTTACAATAAGAATTATATTAATGTTGTTCCGATTTGAAAATAATCTAACCAAATAATCTACTAAGCCATCTCAAGAATTTTTGCCATACACCACTACTTACACATTGGCTATCAATACATAAATTTGTTGAACATTCAAAATTATTATTACATTCTGAATTAGCTTGTTTTTGGTCTATAATTTCACTATCAATAGTGCAGTATTTATCATCTGTTCTATAACCCACTGGAACACATTTATCTCCTAGAATACAACCATTACAATTGGAGTTTCATTATTTCCACCAGAACCTCCACTCCCTCCTGAAGAAGGAATCTCTATTGGCTGTCCTCCTCCACTTCCACCACCAGAACTTGGAGAGGTGCATAACTCTTCTGGATTTTGTTTACAAGCACAACCAGCCCCTACAACATTTCCATTTCCATTACCATCATATTGTTTTATAATTTCACAGTATTGGATTTCAGAACCATCTTCACAAATGTGATATCTATCACAAGTAGTTCCTCCACCAGAACCTCCACTCCCCCCTGAACCACCAGCTACACAATTCTTATTTGATATAGGAAAACCTGCACCCCATCTATCTCCAGATAATCCTAAAGACATTTCATCTAATTCAGAAGGTCCTTTTGAGTTAATCTTAATTTCAATAGCACCAGCAACATCTCCACTTCCAGGCTCAATAATTTGAATATCTAATGTTTTTCCATCCATTGGGTAAGCTCCTCCAGTTCCTCCTAAAACACTTTCAAGAACATTAATTTCAACTGAATCACTATCCACAGAACCAGAAGAATCTTTTACGTTTGCAGTTATTTTTATTGTTTGCCCAATATAAGGAGATGAATCCCATATATAATTACAATTCTTAAAATAAGTTGTTGAGGGAGTTCCACCATCTCTATCATCTTCATCACTTTCAATACAAGCACCATCACTACAAATATATCCTGAAGGACATTCTCCAACATAATCTGCACCAATATTATCCTCTGTACAATACCTCTCATTTATTTTATATTTTGAAATGCAACTATCATAAACTCCTGCAGATATTCCTTTTACAAAAATATCATTTCCTCCATCTGTATCAAAACATCCTCCACCTTGTCCTCCCCCACCATCTCCAGACGAAGAACCAGATGTAACATCAAAGGTTGCTGTTTTTGAAGCAGAATTTCCACTCAAATCTTCACATTCTAATGTTAGTGTGTAAGTATTCCCCTCTGTTAAACTCATAATTTTTTTATAAATATTTCTAAGATATCTACTGCCTTTAGGCAGTAGCGTAATGTAT
>CAZGSA010000024.1:0-11143 GCA_964528215.1 Candidatus Woesearchaeota archaeon | reverse complement strand
AATAATTCTGAATTATCTTTATAAAATCCTTTTTTTTCTTTTTTTCTTTTTTTTCTTTTTTCCTCTTTTTTTTCTTTTTCCTCTTTTTATGCCTAGATTTTTTAAATTTATATCTTGAAAAAAAATCTAAAGAAAGCATTTTCATTTGTTTTCTTCTTTTCCTTTTTAATTTAGAATTCTTAATAGATAAAATCAAGAAAAATAAGAATATGAAAAAAAACATAAGAAATATTAGCAGAATAACCAGAATCCATAAATTACTCTGCAGTTTACCTAAAAAAGTTTCCTCTACAACAAAACCAACGATTCCTCTTCTTACCATTATAATAAATTAAACAAAAAATCTTTATTAAATGTTGTGGTAATCTCCTTGTATAACAAGAACACAAACAAAAATCTAAGTTTCTCCTACTCTCTTACAATTCTAAATTAATAAAAAAATCCTCTAATCTGATTGCCTAATCTCAACCTACACTTCAAAATACATTTAACACTCATTTAATCCCATCATCTTTGTAACTCAAAATTTTAGCAGATATCAAGATTACATCTTAAAAAATACAGATTTTTTAAAACTTAAAAAACAATAAATTTCTTAAACTATTATTCTTTAATAAATATATGCCAATCAATGCACATCCAGAATATTTTGAAGCTGAAAAAAAATTTCACGAATCTTTTTCTGATGAAGAAAGAGTTAAAGCCCTAGAAGAGATGATGAGATATATGCCCAAACATAAGTCTGCAGAATCTTTCAGAAAAAACATAAGAACAAGATATAAAAAACTAAAACAAGAAATGCAGATAAAAAAGAAAAAATCAGGTTCAAAAAAAGGAATAAAAAAAGAACAACTTCAGGCAGTTTTAGTAGGTTTAACAAACTCAGGAAAATCTTCAATTTTAAAAACCATTACAAATGCTCAGCCAAAAATAGCATCCTATGGATTTACAACAGCAGAACCAGAAATAGGAACCTTAAACCATCAAGGATGTAATATACAAATAATAGACCTACCCCCTATAGCAAGTGAAAATTTTAATCAGAGTTTAATAAACAATGCAGATACCTTATTAATTGTGGTTGAAAAAATAGATGAAATAGAAAAGGTTCTAGAACTAATTAAAAACAAAATAACCGCTCAAAAACCAAAAATAGTTATTTTTAACAAAATAGACCTCTATGATGAAAATAAAAAAAGAAAAATCTCAGAAACCTTAAAATCAAAAAAACACAAATTTGTCCTAACCTCTACATTTACTAATGAAGGTATTGAAGATTTAAAAAATAAAATCTTAAAATCTTTTAATATGATTAGAATATACACTCGCAATCCTGGAAAGAAACAAAAATTAGATAATATTCCTGTAATCATTCTTCCAGAATCAACACTTGAGGATGTTGCAGAAAAAATACTTCATGGATATGCAAAAAAAGTAAAATATGCAAAAATAACCGGACCTTCAAGCAAATTCTCAAATCAAAAAGTAGGATTAAAACATATTGTAAAAGACAAAGATATTGTAGAATTTTATACAGATTAAAAAGTTTACAATTAACAAAATCAGCCATTTCGACTTGTCATTTCTAATAATCTTCTTTTTAATATCCTATGAATTTCTGAATTTAATAGAACTTCTTTTCTGTAAGAGTATCATTTTAGTCCTGAATATTCTAATGGGATAATCATCTCTCCTTTAGAACCAACAGGCCTAAATTTAACTATTAAGCTAGATTCAGCTAAACTATCTAATATATTATCTATTGTTGTTCCAGGAGTATAAGAAGTTTTTGCCCCATTACCTTGAATTATTCTTCGAGCCTGAAAATGAGATAATGGTTTATGATTATTTCCTTCATATGTTCTACAAAATAACTCCTAGAGTCTTAAAACTCCAACTTGATTTTCCATGGATTATTTTATTTAATCTGTTATTTAAAGGTTTAGATTATTTATTATATCAAACAATTAATTAAATAAGTCTTCTCCTAACTAAAACTTCAAAAATCCATAAAAAAATTTTAAAAGAGGTGGTTTAATTTCTGACATTATAACTAATTACTAACTCTCTCACCCATAAGCCTTTTCAGCTAACTGATTTAGCTTTTTCTTATCAACCCTACTTAATAAATAAATAATTTCTTTAGCAATAGCATTTTTCAAGTCAAGAGGATGTAATTTTTTAGATTTAAAATCCTCTTCAACTTGCCCATAGTCATTATATTCCAAATCTCCTCCATATTTTTTATCTCTTTCAACAACAAACTTCTCAGCTTTATCTTGCTTAATAACCATAATAACATATTTTAAAAAACTCATTACCCCATTATCAGGATCTCCTGCAACACAATCAGCATTATTAACTTTCTCCCTAATAATTTTTTCCTCATCTGTCAAATCAATCTTACTTTTAGCATCACCTGAACTCATTTTCTTACCAATTAAACCCTGAATCATTGGATTCATTACCTCTACTCTCCTATCCCATCCAATCTTAGGCAAATTTTCTCTAGCAAACATTAAAATTTTTCTTTGGTCTACGCCTCCAAACTGGACATCTACATCTAAGTAATGTTCATCTAAAGATTGCATTATTGGATAAATTAATCCTCCTAAATCTGGATTTTCCTTCATTTTAACAACTTCTGAACCAGCCCTTTTACAATCTCCAACAGAGCTAATACTTGCCATTTTCAAAACATCAAAACTATATTCGGGTTTTAATTGAAATTCACTACCCCTAACAAACTCTATTTTTTTCAAATCAGTTCCAAGAGCTTTAAAAATCTGAGTTATAGCTTCTTTATAATAATCATATCTTTTTTCTAAAATAATCCAAGGAGTTCCGTCTAAAGCACCATGCAAATCAGCTAGTAAAACCTTAATTTTAAATCCAGCCTTACTAAAATCACTTAATTTTAATAATGGAAAAAAGTAAGCAAGAGAAGGTTTGCCTGTAACTGCAGTTCCCCAATAAACAACTGGATTTTTCTTTTTCCTTAACAATTCTTTTAACTCTTCCTCTTTAACAATCTCCTGAGTATTTCTTTTAATCAATTCAAATCTTTGGTCAATACTTAATTCAGCCATTCTAAAAAAGTCAGTAAAAAAGCATTATTAAATCTTTCGAAAGTTTTTAAAAATAAGGGCAGAGGAGAAATAATCTCCTACATAAATTTAATAAGATATTAACAGTTCTAATCCTAAGTTTAAAAAAGAATCAAAATCATTTTTAAATATAATGGCCCTTAAAATAAAAATATCAAACTTAACTTTGTTAAAAATCACACTAACAATCGCCTTGCTTGGAATTTTACTTCTGCTTTTTCTAATAAACACTTTACACCCCAAATCAATAGAGATTGATAAAATAACTAATAAACTTCTTAACAAAAACATTCAAATTCAAGGAGAAATTTTCAATATAAAAAATTTTAAAGAATCTAATTTTCAGGTTATTTCAATAAAAGATAAAACAGGAAAAATAGATATAACTCTAAATAAAATAACAAATTTAAAAGAAAATCAAAAAATATCTGCAATAGGAAAAGTAAAAGAATACAATCAATATCTTCAGATTCAAGCAGATAACATCATTGTTTATTAAATTTCAAATTTCATAGAAGCATGTTTCAAGGCATAAGATAATAATAATAATGTGATTAATCCTCCAATATAAAAAATAGCTGCCAGAATAATAAAAAGAATATTAACTCTTAAAAAAACAGAAGTAAAAAATAAAAAGAATATAAATAAGATTGTTAATCCAAAAACAGAGATTAATCCTATAATTCCGGCCATTCCCACAAAATTCATTCTTTTCCTAAAATTAATTAGACTTATAAAAAATAAAATAAAACCAATAGAATTAAACAAAGTAAATGCTATTAATAAAATTTCCATTACTAAAATAAACCCACTAAAAGGCAAAATAAAAAAAAGATTGATATTTGAATTAATAAAACTATTATCCAGGTTGCTAACAGAATCTTGAATTGTAGAAAAACCAAATATCAAAAAAACAATGATTAAACCTATCTGAATTAAAAATAAAATCATTAGAATTCCTGAAGAAAAACTAATTAACTTTGATTCAACATACTTCCCCATTTGAATAAACCCATAAAAAAATAACAAAACAAAAATAACAACTATAAACCCCATAATTAAAAAAGGGATAAACATACTCGCACTAAAAATAAGTTCTTGAATTTCAGAGATTTGACTCATTAAAAAATAAACAATTATAAAAACAAGATTTAATAAAAAAAGAACAAGGCCAATAAATCCTGCAGTCTTCATCCATTTATTTTTTAAATCATTAAACTTAGCATTTTTTGGATTTATTAATTCGGTTTTTTGTAAAAATTGAGGTGTTATTCCATTGTTTTTAGAATCTTTTGAAAATAAAGAAACTGGTTTGGAAAATGCTTCTGAAGGTTTAGGAATCCCTAAAAGAGGGTCTTGTGTAAGAAGAGTTTGAGAATTCTTATTTGAAGAACCCTTAGAAGGCATAGTCAATTCAAGAAGAGAATCTGAAATTTCAGAAGGAGGGGGAGGAAGAGTTCTTGTTTCTTCAAATTGTAATTCTTTAATAGCTTCCTCAAATTCCTGCTCAGAATAACCTGCTCCAATAATCCTTCTTTTTAAAGAATCTAAAGAAAAATTTTCCTTATTCTGTTTTAAATAATTTAAAATCTCTTTATTCACCATCTTTTTTAATCTCAATTATATTAAATAAACCTGATATAAAAATATTCCTAAAACAAAATCCTCTTCAAATTAAGATATAATCTCTAAAAGACATATAACTTACTCAAGGAATAATTTTTTACCCAAATCCATTAGTATCTTTAGGCTATCTATACCTCTTAATATCCTCAAACTACCTATAACTCTTCATACACTCCTTTGCAGGCATAAACCCTCCTTTGCAAGATATTAATACTGTCTCCTAAAAAAAGTAAATTTATTTTAATATCAGAAATTAAACTCTGTTTTTATTAACTAATGCTTTTATTAGAATATTTTTTTGGATTATTATGAGAATAATAAATAATTAAAAATAAAAGAATAATAATACAAATTCCCACAATAATTAATACATAAAAGATTGGATTAATCCCTTTCTTCAGAGCCTTATTCCCCTTCTGAACAATTACTCTCCAAATCTTTGAATCTTGCAAGGTTGCATTCATAACTTCAACTTTTACTTCATACTCTCCTTCAGTAAGATTTCCAATTAAAAGAAGATTATAATTTTCCCCAATTAATACTCCATCTAAATACCATTCAATTTTACCATTAAATTTAGAAATAGAAAATTCTTGGTTATCAATCTCACTGATTACAATATCATTAATGCCTGGAAAAGTCTCCAAAATATAAGTTTTATTAATTACAGGGTTAGTCTGAGTTGGAAGAATTATGTCTAATTCATCATCATTTGAACCACCACCTCCACCACCACTGCCACCACCATCATCACCTCCATCATCAACAGGATTAGTACAACTTTCAGATTCACTGGGTTTTTCAGCATCTGTATTGCAATAATTATTATCTAAACAAATCCGAGTCTTTATCCCAGAAGAGCAACTACTCCAAGAACCACACTGCCAACTAGGAACACAAGCCTGACAAGCCCCATCAATACAACCATAACTACAATAATAATTTTCAAAATAAGGCCCATAATCTTCTTCACAAGAAAATTCAACTAATTCTTCATTATTAATGCAATAATCACTAGATTTATTAAAAACCAAGATAATCCTGTTCGCCTCATTAGAATCTCCAAAATAATAAATATTTTTTACAAAAATCTCTCCACTTAGATATTCATAAGATTGCCCTTTATTCACTGTTTGCAATTCATTTCCTATGATTAAAATTACCTCATCCTCAGAATTTACCCGAATCCCATAACTTTCATTATATTCTTCTTCAAAATCATAATAAAAATCTTTTTCATATAACTCCACCTCAACATCTGAAAAAGAAACATAACCCTTAACAAAATTATCCCTAGAATCACTATCACTACACTCATAGGCAAGACATCTTCCAGAATCACACCCTCTTGGACATTCATATTCAACTTTATAATCTTCTGCAGAACAAAGATACTCTACAACAGAATCTCCATTACAATGTTCATCTAAATAAGTATAAGAAATAACAATAAAATTATCTAAATTTCCAAGTCCAAAAAAACCAATTTGACTAATAATTGCTCTCCCATAATTTATATAATATTCTTCATTAAGAGTTACTGGAAGTTCAATCCCACTATCCAAGGTAATCTCAGCATGAGTAGCATCTAGGACATGTCCTTTTCCTTCTTCAGAAATTTTCTCTGAATCTAAAATTTCGCCTTCATTATATAAAGAACCCCTAACAGTTAATTCAGAGTCTTCACAGTTATTATCATTAATAAGATTTTCAATAAAATAATTAGTATAACTATCTATAATTTTTTCTTCAGCAACAAATCCGATTTCATTTATTGAATATTGATTCATAAAAGTTCCTCTTTCAAATGAATAAATAGATTGAGAATAATCTTCAATTGTCTCCAACCTCATCTTGCTTGAATTATCTATTCTATAAACTCTAGAAAATTCATCTGCAGCAGCATTACCATTATTAATTTTTCTGTCATAAATAGAATCAAGATAAGTGTCATTCATAATATCTCTAATAAATTTATAAGACTCTGTTAAATTTAAATCATCTACATCCTCAATAATAGATACATCTCCTGTTAAATATAAACTTTCAAAAACATAGATATCTGAAAAAAATGTTGAATAACTTCCTGTAATAAGAAATGCCTCATCCCCTAATGTTTTTTTCATAAAATAAATACAAGTGCTATCATAAGGATTATCTTTTTCAATAACAACACCCCCAGAATCAGTTTCAAAGGCTGAGTTCCATAGACTAATTAAAGTTGAATCAAGACAATTCTCTAATAAAAATCTTTTATCATGAATTAAACTAATTCCCACATATTCTTCTCCTTCTTGCACACCTAATTGAACTAAACTAATATTTAAAATTCCGATTTTTTTAGAACTTTCTTCTTCTGTAAAAAGATGACTCCTTCCATCTACTTCTAAAATTATATTATATTTTTCTCCACTATTTTCAAATTCAGCAAATTTAATTTCATATTCATAATTATCAAGAAGTATATTTATTGTAGAATCTAAATCAATTAGATATACTTCTTCTCCCAAAGATTCTCCTGAGGATTTTAAAGATGCAAGTTCATAATCATAATCAATTCTAGAACTATCTTGAGAAAAAGAAACCAAAAGTAAAATTAAAAATATAAAAATAAATAAACCTAAAAATATGCTTACTATCTTTATTTTTTTAGTATTTTTAAAAACATGATTATTTTTATTAACTTCTTTTTTCATATTATAGCCTAATCTCCTCTCTTTATTTTTAAATATCTTTTATTATTTATAAATCTATCCAACTCATTGAATCATTTTATTTCTACATATTTTTTTTGAAATAAAAGTTAAAAAAAACATTACAATAGGATAAAAACTCAGCTTAATAAAACTAGGAATTAATTCTGTAAAGGTTTTCTTAAAAATAAATGAGTCCTTGAGTATATCAATTAAAATAACAAAAGGATTACATTCAATAATTAGTCTAATCAAATCAGATGAAAGAATTGATTGCACTAGTAAGTCAGACATAATAATAAAAAATATCAAGATAAATATTGTAACAAGCATAGAAATACTCTGAGATTTAAAAAGATTTCCAACAAATAATCCTAAAAAAATAAAAAAAGAAGATGCAAGAAATATACTCAATACAAATGGAAGAAGAGTAGTCATAGGAGCTTTAAACAAAATTAATGCAATAAAAAATATTACTATTCCCTGAATAACTACAAAGAACAAATTAGTGATATAATCTGCAAATAAAAAAATCCAGTCGGAAGTAGGGGTGATTAAATCCCGTTTATAGCTTGGAAGATTTAATTGTTTCAAAATAAACATATTAGATAAAACAAAAGAAGTAAAAGTAATAATTATTGCCACAAGTATAGGAAAATTTCTAAATGATGTGCTTAAAACTTCATCAAATGCATCATAAAATTTAACACTTATTCCCTCGCCTGAAAGTCCAGAAGTGAGCTCTTCAATTGTTTCATAATCTTCTTGAATTTTTTCATTAAAATTTTCAATCTTATGCCTATTAACCCTAAGTTTTTCAATAGAAATATCTAAATTTCTATCTAAATCATCTAATGTTTTTTTAGTTGTTTCCATTTGTTCAAGGATATTCTCAAGATTATCAAGATAAACAACTAAATCTTCTGTAAATTCTTTATTTTTTTCAATTTCTTGAAGAATTTGTTCAATATCATTAAGATTTTCCTCAATAGGTTCAATATAACTCATAACAGTATTATACTCTCCAGAAGATAATGCTTGTGACAAATAACTTTTTAATACTCTTAGCTGAACTTCAATCTCTTGTTTTTTTTGTTCAAATTCAGATAAATTTCCTTCAAGATTTCTATTTAAAGATTCAATGTCATTCTTTGCATTTTTAATATCATTTTCAGATTTTTTTAAATCATAATACACAGAATCAAAATCTCTCCTAATATCTGTTAAATCTGATTTATAATCTAAAAGTATTTTTTCTTGATTTTCCAGCTCAATTACAACTTCTCCGAGTTCTAAAGAAGCATTTTTAATAGAATTAGTATAAACATCCATAAATAATTCAACTCCTGCAGAAGTTTCATTTAAAGATGCAGTTTGAAGCTCATGAATATTTTCCAAAATAAATTCCTTAACAAAAATTTTAATCGTTCCCTGAGTATTATCTATATAAATACTCATAACTCTTTTTCCACTAATCTGTTTAACACTGATACAAACCCCTATTTTTTCCTCCATTAAATCAATCATACAATCTCCTACATTTTTATAATTAATAGAATTTTGAATATCCTTTAAATTAAAATCAAATTCAGGGTCTGTATCAATTATTCCAATCTTTAGATTCTTAAAATCATTTGAATTAAGCATAGCTGTTGAAACAAGAATTAATATTAAAGGAAAAAGAAATAATGCTGCAAAATAACTCCCATTACGAGAAATTATTTTTAGATTTTTAAAAAAAATAGTATTAATTTTCATCTTCTTCCCCTTCACTTAAAAGACTTTCAAAGATTGTCCTAAGAGTTTTATTTTTCCCATATTTTGATTTATAACCTTTAATGCCCTGAATTTCAATAATGATTCCCTTATCTAAAATAGCTACTCTAGAACAATTTTCTTCAATTTCATCTAATAAATGAGATGTAACAATTAAGGTTGTTCCACTTTTATTTATCTTTTGAATATAATCCCAAATTTTAGTCCTAAGAAGAGGATCTAATCCAACTGTGGGTTCATCTAAAACAAGCAATTTAGGGGCATGAATTAATGAAACTAAAAAATTTGCACGTTTTTTCATTCCTCCTGAAAGATTTGAAATCAATACATTTTCAAAATCACTCAACCCCATTAAAGGAAGCAGTTCATAAAATCTTAATTCAATTTCTCCATTAGATAAACCATATAATTTTCCAAAATAATATGCATTTTCAATAATAGACATCTCATCAAAAAGCATATTTTCCTGAGAAGCATAACCAATATTCTTCCTTAAATAATTAATTTTTTTTATTGTATTCCTATCCTCAAAAATAATCTTACCATTATCTGGTTTAATTAATCCAATTAAAATGTTTAATAAAACACTCTTCCCCTCTCCGCTCTTTCCAATTAATCCTAATAATTCTCCTTCCTTAACATTAAGATTAACATCCTTAAGAACTTCTTTTTTAAAACTCTTTTTTATATTTTCAAATTTTAAAAAAACCATTTTCCACACCCTTTTACAAAATAAATAAAAGATTAGATTATTTAAGCTTAATCGTAGGCAATTTTAATAAATTTTTATGTTTTTTAGACATATCAATAAATAAACTCCTCCCTAACCTATTGTTAGATTTTGCATTTTAAAGTTTTAAGACAACTAACGGATTTTCTAAGCCATTATAAAATAAAACCTTCTTCATAATTTAGTTTAAAGTTTCTAGTATATCTTATTTTATTATACTACTTAGTCCTCTAATTAAGATTCTCAGATTAAAACTAAACGTTTATAAAATCAAAAAAACAATTAAACTACAATCTCAATTCACTTAAAAAAAACCCTTAAAAAAATCTCCTAGCCTTCCAAAAAAACTGCTACTAGCTAATTCTGAATCTTTAGATGCTAAAGAATCTTTAATACAAATTCCCCCTTCACACTTTTCAGGACAAATATAATCTATAAACTCGCAAGAATCTCCTTCACAAAAATACTCTCTTAAAACCCTCTCGTTTATACAATAATCTGATTTTTGTCCAGTTATATCTTCGCAAATTCCTCTTAAAACATATTCTACACCATGGTCTTTATCAGAACAAACAGTTCTAACAGGATTTTTCTGACAATCTAATGCCCTAAGAAAACAAGGTCCTGTTTTCTTACCATAATTTTCTCTAAAAAGTTCAGCAAATCTGTTTGAATCCAAGATGTCTGCTTTTTCATCATTATTTAAATCAGCATAACCACAATAAATATTTCTACGATAATTAGTCTCATATAATCTATTAAATCTAACCTGGTCTTCCTGGTTTACAATACCATCTGCATTAAGATCTACAATATTACACTCTTGCTCTGCAACTGCTAAACCAGAGATAACAACTCCAGTCATCATATCTCCTATATTTATAAAAAACATAGCAAAAGCAAGAACTATTACAACCCCTATTGCTAATAAAATAACAAATCCCTTTTTCATAGATTCTCAAAGCAAGAATATCTTATAAATGTTTTGGACCTTTTAACATTCATAATCTCAATAATCTAAAAAATAATTAAGATAAACAAATCAATTACTTGATTATCAAAACAAAAACAACTTAAATGTTTTATATTCTCATCTGCATAATCTCAAATCTAATATTAATTATGAATATAAATCTTCTATCATTTTCAAACTAATAATATGACTTCCTCCTACACCTAAAGGTGTAGGTTTCCATGATGCTCTTCCTGAG
>CAZGSA010000023.1:0-11629 GCA_964528215.1 Candidatus Woesearchaeota archaeon | reverse complement strand
ATCTCCAATCCTTCTTTGAGTTAATATATCTATTCTATTATTTATACAAAAATCATGATAATGATTATAAACATCCCCCGTAAAAAAAGAATCACCATTTTTTTTCTCAGATAAATAAATAATTGAATTTAAAACCACCTTAAATTGCTTAGGACCAGTTTCCACAACATCTAAAATCTTATCTCTTTCAATCTTATCATTTGCCATATCTATATGCTCTAATTTAACCTTATTACATCCCTCTCTCTCTGCGAGCTCTCCAGCAACCCTAAGTAAATCTAAGGCCCTTCTAGCATCTCCATCTACCCTTGCAGCATAAGCAGCACATTTTGCAATTACTCCATCGTTTAAAACACCATCCTTAAAAGACACTTCAGACCTCTTTTTTAAAATATCTTGCAATTGAATAGCATTATAGGGTGGAAAAACAATTTCTTCTTCTGATAAACTACTTCTGACTCTTTGATCAATCATATCTAAAAAACGAAGGTCATTACTAATACCCACAACAATAATCTGAAAATTATCTAATTCAGAATTTAATCTTGTTAGATTATACAAAAATTCATCACTTATTTTTTTAATTGCTTGGTCAATTTCATCTAAAATTAGAATTAATAATTTTTCTTTACCATTCTCAAGAATTTCTAAAAACTTAAGATAAACTTGGTCTGTTGGTAAACCTGTTGCAGGGACACTTCCACCTAATTTTTTAATTAATTCTGCCAAAATCCGATATTCAGTATCTGCAACTTTTTTTAATTTACAATTTAAATATTCTACTCTTAAAATTTGATTATCTTTAGCTCTTCTTGAAAGTTCTTCTGTAACATGTTGAATAGAGAGTGTTTTCCCAGTTCCAGTTTTACCATAAATAAACAAGTTACTTGTTTTTTCCCCTAACAAACTTGGAGCTAAAATACCTGCAATTTGTTCAATTTGTTTATCTCTATGGGGAATAGTTTTTGGATTATAATTTGACTGAAGAATTTGTTTATTTTTAAACAAACTCCGGCTACCAACTGAATCAAATATTTTATCTAAATCTGCCATCCTCAATTTTTTTGATCATAATTTTTAATTTAAATATAAATCCTAGAAAATAATCATAGTTTATAAATATGATTATAATCCAAAAACATCACACCTTTATTTCCATTAAAGAATGACATTGGATTTAATTTAATCTTCGATAATCCAAAAAAATAAGGAAAAATAAGGAAAAATAAGGAAAAATACACACACCCTTCTTTCCATTGGAAAAAAATATTTAAGTAGGATACATAATGAAAAAGAAAATAAAAACAATATTATTTATTCAGTTATAACTCTCTAATGAATATTATTTATTCAGTTATAACTCTCTAATGAATATAATAATTAAATATATATAATAAATAATCGAGGATAGAGAATATATAACAAAGAATATAATCTTTTAAAGCCATAATTAATAAATATCTAGTTTATATTATATATAATATAATATAATATATAGAATATATATAATATAATATAATAAAACTTATAAATAAAAAGAAAAAAGAAAAAAGAAAATCTCCATCTTGATTTATAAATGTTTCCATAGGAAACAATAGGGGCTGGTAAAAATCTATATTATTGTAGATTATATTAAAAATAAAAATAAATCTAAAAAATCATAATAACAATGATAAAAACAAATAAATATCTCGAAATACTCGAATTTTAACAATCCAATGAAATTATTATTATTATTATTATTATTAAATCTATAAATTTTACTAATATCTTTAAATAAATAAGAAGTTATATTAAATTAACACTAAACCATAAAAAACTTTATAAAGCTGGTTTCTCTTTACAATCTATGGTAATTGAAAAAAAACCACATAAAGAAATCCTAGGAAAACCAGTTGTTACTAAAGAGGGTAAAAAATTAGGGACAATAAAAGATATTACTTTTGAAACAAGAACTGGTGAATTAATGCATATTATAATTAAAGATCCCACACCATATACTTTTCAAATTAATTTAGAAAGATCTCAAGATAGAGAAATTTTAATACCATATAATGCAATAATTGCAATTGGAGATTTTGTAGTTGTTTCTGAAGAAGATGCTATGTAATTAATTAAAAAATTATTTAATTTAAGAGGTAATCTGATAAGTTTAATATCTTAAAAAATACCTGGTTAAATAAAAAAGAGATTTAAAAATATTAGAAGATTTTGTATTAGGTTGTAAAATCAGGCAACAGTAATAATTAGGATAATCTATTTTAATAAAAATATACAATAAAACAAACAACAATCTTTAAAAACTCAAATTTCTCTTTAATTCTATAAAATAATTAGAATAATAAAATGAAGATTATAGGATTTAATTTAACAAGGATTTCAATAGATAAAAAAGAACAATTAGAATCAGATATCCAAATAACTCAGGATATAGATATAAAGAATATTAAAAAAGAAGAAATACCATTTTCAAAACATGAAGCAATCAAAGTCAGATTTAATTTTTCTATACATTATTCAAAAGAGATTGCAAAAGTAGAATTTGAGGGAAATGTAATACTCCTCCCGGATAAATCAGAATTAAAAGAAATTCTTGAATCTTGGAAACAGAAAAAAATACCAGAATCAATAAGGGTGGGATTATTTAATTTTATAATGAATAAATGTAATGTTAAAGCAATGAGCCTTGAGGATGAATTAGGTCTTCCACTACATATCCCTATGCCTCGTGTTAACACAAATCAAGAACCAGACTCAAAACCCAAATAATTAATTTTCTTTTTTACATAATTTCAACTACTCATCATTTTAAATAAACCTCATCAACTTTCCAAAATTATGAATTTTATCTTCTTTTTTATTATAAATAATAACTTCAAATTTTTTTAATTTATCATTTCCTATAATCAAAAAACCTTTTTTGTCATCAAGATTATGAAGGTATTTTAATCTTCTTAAATCATAACCAGAACTAATTGGGCTAAATCCTGGCAATATATAAACCTGTTTTTTCTTCCATTTGCCCCTTAAAAAACATCTAAATTTTTCTTTTTTATAATTATCCTTTAATGTCACGGAAGGATGTAAATGCCCTATAATTAATCTATCTACATCTTCTAAACAGGCATCCCACAATTTATGTCCATGCATAAAACAAATTTTATCAATTTTATAATAATTTTTTAAAATAATATCTCTTTTTTTAGCAATAGGCCCTAAAATATTATCATGATTTCCTTTAATCAAAACAATTCCCTTAGTTTTATTCTTTGAAGAAACTTTATTATCTAAATAATCTAATAACTTAATACCCTCTTTCCATTCTAAATCTGAAATTTTTCCAAATTCATGTTTTAAATCACCCAATATAATTATTTTTTTTAAAACCACATTTTCTTTTTTTAATAATAAAAAAATCCCCTCCAACCTTTCAAATATTTCTTTTAATTGAATCCTCGGAAAAACACATTTTTCAGCAATATACTCTTCATAACCTAGATGAAAATCACCCATGACTAGAATTTCATTATTAATTAATATGCAATTGTCTAAAAATCTAATCTCAGATTTTTTTGTCTTATTTTCCTTTTTTTCTTGTTTTTTATTTATTTTTCTTTGCATACTCCTAAAAATAAATCAGTATTTATATGTCTGCCGAATTGTCGAATAAGTGTCGAATTGTTTAAGGCAGTAAAATACTAATACAAGTGACTGAATTTGTAGATATATTAATAAAGTTAATAGGATTTTAGTATTTATTATGGAAGATTATTTAAAAAAGAGACCTGTAAAAGAAGTTTTTCAAAAAAAAGAAATTGATTTTCTTAGAAATAAGGCTATTGAAAAAATAAAATCAAAATTATTACCAGATTCTAAGATTATTAAAATTATATTAATTGGCTCATCTATTAAAGATACCTTTGGAAGATATGAACCCCCTGGATTTAGGGGTAGTTTATTTTCAGATTTTGACTTTATTGTTTTTATCAAAGACGATTATAAAATTCCCAGTTGGCTTGAACAAGAACCAAATGGAAAACCGTTTCCAGATAATAACATGAATTTAGCATATAGAAATAAGAAGTTTATTGAAAATAAATATGATATTGAAATCTTTTTCATAAAAGAATCAAATATACAAAATCAAACTATTCAGAAATTAGGTGAACTTGCAGGAATTCCTATGACCTCAACCTCAAAACATAAGCATTTAGTTATCTATTTTAGAGATTGATTCACTTCCCCAATCTCATCCATAATTGCTTTATGCATCCTTTTTAAAAACTCAATTTTATCTTCCATTTTTAATAAATCAACATGGCCTTGCAATATTAAATTATGAGCAAAAGGACTTGGAAGGTTGGTTTTTATTCTCTCTATTTTTACTCTGCCTTGCTCTATCAAATCTAAAACCAGTTTAGCATTTTCAATATCCATTAAATCTTCTAAAACTTCTCTTCTCGCTTCTTTTAAAATTGGAAAATCTTTGCTTATTTTGTTTAATGCATTTAATAGAAAAAAGGAATTCATTTGTTGTTTTCCAACAGATTTTCTTTTTCCTTTATAATTTCTTAAAATCATCAAACTTCTTGCAGCACAATGCCTAAATCTTCGTTTTAAGACCTCTGTCTTGGAAATTGCTTTTTCTAAAATTTGTTTCAAACTCTCAGATTTCAACAACCTTAGGGATTCATCTAATGGAAGATTTTCTCCAGCAAAATAAAATCCATTATCATTAATCCCAATTTCAATATCTTTACCAACTTTTTGCCCCATTAAATAGGCTAAAGCACGTGAAAGAGCATCATTGACTCTTCGCCCGTATAAACTATGAAAAATAATATAATTTTTCTCCCCTTGATACATTTCAATTAATAATTTATCTAAATGAGGAATTTTAGCATACCTATATTGTTCATGAAAATAATTATAGATAGATTTAGCAACTTTGTTTTCAATATGGAGATGATTTTTGATAAAATCTACTATTTTATCTTTCTTTTGTTTATCTGAAATTTCACCCCCTTCAAATCTTTCATTAACTAATTTTCTAAATCTTTGTATTTCAATAGCAGAATCAAAATTTAATGGGAGCTGTTCAGAAAACCAACTTGGGATTGTAGGATTTTTTCTAAGTGCAGATTTAACATAAGCTTTCATACCTTTTGTATAAAGAAATTGATATTTTTTCCCACCCAAAACAAAAACATCTCCTGGTTTCATTTTTTCTAAAAAATTTTCATCAATAACTCCAATTTTTTCTCCTTTATCTCCCCCAACAACTACAGAGATAAAACTTTCTTCAGGAATAGTCCCTATATTTGTCAGATAAATCACCCTCGCTAATTTACCTCTTTTTCCAATTTGTTTACTCTCTTTATCATACCAAATTTTGGCATATATATTATTCTGTTCAAGTTCATAATCTCCAGTTAAATAACTAATAACACTCATAAAATCCTCTCTACTAAGATTTTTATAACAATAACTTTTCTTAATCGCTAAAAACATCTCATTTATATCCCAAATACGTTGAATAACCATCCCATAAATTTGTTGACTAAGGACATCAAGACAGTTTTTAGGAATATAAATTTTATCAATCTTTTTCTCAAAACACTCTTTATTTAAAACACTGCATTCAACTAAATCATCCCTATCTAAAACAACAAATCTCCCCTTTGAAATATCATGTAATTTATGTCCACTTCTTCCAATCCTTTGTAAACATCTTGCACTGCTTTTTGGACTCCCCAATAAAATAACTAAATCAATATAACCAATATCAATCCCTAATTCCAGACTAGTGCTAGTTACTACTGCTTTTAATTCACCATTTCTTAATTTTTCTTCAATTTTAAATCTATATTCTTTACTTAATGAAGAATGATGAGCACCTATAACCTCAAAATTTTTATTTTTAGAATCTTTTAAACCCTCAGACTCATTTTCAAGATAATTTTCAGGAAATAAATCTTTTAAATGATTAACCACTCTTTCAGTAGCAGCACGAGTGTTTGTAAATATCACGGTGGTTTTATGAGTTTGAATAAGTTTATTTATCAGACCATATAATGAATGAAATAAATCTTCTTTCTTAGTATTAATTAAATCCTCAACCCCTGTTAAAACTTGAATATCCATTTTTTTTGTTGTTAAAACCTCTGCAATCAAACATTCTCTATCAACACCTACTAAAAAATTAGCTATTTCATCCAAGGGTTCAATAGTAGCAGACAACCCAATACGGACTGGACTTATTTTACTAATATCCTCTAATCTTTCTAAACTAAGGCTTAGATAAACTCCTCTTTTATTATCTAAACTATGGATTTCATCAATAATAACAGACTCAATACCATAAAACAATTCAATAAATTTTTTAGTTGTCAAACTTATTGCAAGGCTTTCAGGGGTTGTAATAAAAATATGGGGGGGATTTTTTAACATTTTTTGTTTATCTGCATTTGAAGTATCTCCAGTTCTTAATCCTACTCTAATCTCTTGAAGTTTAATCCCCTTAATCTTAGCCAAATCTCCAATTTCTTTTAATGGCTTGATAAGATTAACATAAATATCATTATTAAGCGCCTTTAAAGGACTTGAATAAATACAATAGATTTTGTCCTCTAATTGATTTTTTTTAGACAAATTGACCAAATAATTTAAAATAGCAAGAAAACTAGTAAGAGTTTTTCCACTGCCAGTAGGTGCACTAATGATTATATTTTTTCTTTCATAAACATTCATAACCCCATACAACTGACTATCTGAAAAATTTTTAAATTTAGAAAAAAACCATTCTTTAACAAGAGGGTCTAAAATTTTTATTAATTCATTTGAATCTCTTAATTTTGCCCTAGGATATATTTGTTTTTTTTCCATAATAAATAAATAGAACTAAACACACATCAATACTAATAAGAATTCATTCTTTAGGGTTTATAAAACTAATTAACTAGGTATATTAAAATAAGTCTGGCTTTTATGATCCTTAATATCTCCTTTTTCTTCAGTTTTATCCTCAATTTTTAATTTCTCCTTTTTTTCGTTTTTTTGTCCAAGTTTCTTTGTTTCAATTTTTTTAATCTTCCCTGTTTTTAAATTCTTTGGTTTTTTCTTAATCTCCTCTAATGGATTGTTTTTTTCAATAGGGGTATCTTTCTTCTTTTTAAATCCACTGCTAATTTTAAGATTCATTTTTTCAGGCTTATCCTTTTTTCTATCAATAAACAACCAGACTACAAGTAAAATAATAATTATAAAAATAATAAGAATAGCCCAAAAAATGATTTTTTTAGCATCTATACCCACTCTATCCCCCGAACCATCTTCTAAAACTCTCAAATTCCAGGAATAATTATCTTTTTCAACAGCTCCTTTTTTAATTTCAACATGGATAGTATAATTTCCAGGGGGAAAATGTTTTGCCCTATAAACTTTAGAGGTGTTTTGAACTAAAAAATTATCCACATACCATGCTATAGAATTATAATTTGTATTATCAATAGAAAATGTTTTGTTTTGCCTGCCTAAAACAGTAACATTTTCAGATTTTGGTAATGGGTTTTTTATTTCAAATTTCTCAAAAACAACAGGCATTTTATAGACTTGAAAATTAACAGTCCCCTTAATATTATTTTTAGAATCATTTGCAGTAATATAAAAACAACCATTTCCAACCCAATTTTTTAAAGGCATCAAAGTTATTTTTGTCCCACTTTTTATAACTCCAATTTTATTATAGTTTTCACAACTACTATTTCTTATAATTTTATATTCTAAATCATCATTATCTGAATCTTCAAAACAATCTTCCATATCTAGTGTGTAATTCTTATCCTTTGTCCAACTAATATTACCACAATCTGAACTTAAGAATATAGGTGCATTATTTCCTTCTTCTTGAACACACCTTCCATTTTCACAGATTTTTCCACTATCACAATAAGGGGTAATACTTTTTACAGAGGTTTCATTTTCACAATAATACTCTCTTAATCGGTTATCAGTAATACAATAATCACTATTAGATAAAGTTCTATCAGTCGTAGTTCCTTGAACATCTTTATTTTGTCCTCCATCAGAATCTGTACAAATTGGAATCCCAGCACCAATACTAGTATTTTGAAAAAAGAAAGTTAAAATTTTTGTTTGATGGACAATACCCCTTCCTTTATCTGTGAATATAAATGCCTCATCAACAGGACCCTCCCAATTTCCAGCTTCTAAACTAAATCTATCTGTAAATTCCATTTCAGCAGCATTTGAATTAATAATTTCTCTGTCTCCTGAAACCCCATTTCCAAGAAGAATTGAAAGAATAAGAAGAGGAATAGTATGGTCCCCAGAATCAAGATTAGAACCATCAATATCTAGAATTTGTTGTTTTAATTCTTGAGAAATATTAGTATATATTGCTGAAATCCCCTTTTCATTAGGTTTATTTATTCCAGACAATATATAGGTTATATTTTTATATTCTGAAAATTTATATAAAAAGTATTGTTCACAATCATCATTAGAAATAATCCCAACACTATTTGAACTTTCTCTAAAAATAGAATCCCAAACTTGTTTTAATTCAGCACCACTACAACCTTCTGGAAAATAAACTCCTGTTTCAGAGTCTGTAGTTAAAATTCCAAAAGTTCCAAGATTACCTTCCTCTTCAGATTCAGCCTGATTTTCTTTAGAAAAAAAAACCAAACCTATCCAAATTAAAATTAATATAAACAGGAGGATTAAACTAATAATTAAAATAGCCTTTTGTAAAGAAACTCTTTTTTTTCTATTTATCATTACATACCCTCTTTTTACAATATATATAATATCAACACCTTTAAAAAGTTATTTGATATTTTCTAATTGCAAAATGAGATTAAGTCAAAACAAAAAAGACAAAATAACAGAGCAAATTTTATTATTTTTATATCACTCCTTTCCAAAACAACCATTTACTGCGGAGATTGCCAGGGAGATTGCCAGAGATGAGGAATTTATTAAAAGACTATTATTTGAATTAAAAGAAAAGAATTTAGTGTTTGTAATAAGGAAAAATAAAAAAGGAGAATCTTTTTCAAGAAGATTAAAATGGAGATTAACAAATAAAGTTTATGATATCTATAGTTCTAAACAATAAAGAATATAAATCTTAGTTTTCTCTTAAAATAAGAGATATATTTTTTATAAGGGGTAATCTTTCAATGAAAGAAAATCAAATCAAATCAGCTTTTTTGAAAGTTAAACAAGATATTCAGTTTCTAGAATCAAATTTATCAAACCTAAACTCAGAATTAAAAGATTTAAAATATGGGCTAGAAGAGGTAAAATCTTTGATTAAACATCTCCATGAAGATTTAAATAACCAAAAACTTCATGAAATAAGTAATCAGACACTTCGACACATAAATTCGACAGATCCTGTGACTTCGACACATAATCAGACACTTCGACAGGAAATAGAGGGGTTAAAAAGCCCAAATTTAAGTATCTCCATAGGAAACGAAGGGGTTTCGACAGACAGACAGACAGACACTTCGACAGACACTTTGACACATAAAAACACTGAAAATAGCCTTTTTTTACCAGATTTTAAAACACCTAAAAAAGATCCTAGTCTTGAATTAAACATACAAGAAGCTTCTGAAATACTAGAATCTTTAGATAATTTAAAGAAACAAATAAGACGCAAATTTAAGAAAATAACAACTCAAGAAATGGCTGTTTTCTCGACAATATACCACCTAGAAGAACAAGAACACTCAAAGACAACATATAAACAAATTGCCCAAACCCTGAATTTAAGCGAAAGTTCTATTAGAGATTATGTTCAAAGAATGATAATTAAAGGCATTCCTATCAAAAAACAAAAGATAAACAATAGGACCCTTCTTTTATCTATTTCACCAGAGCTTAAAAAAGTAGCTACACTTTCTACAATAATACAACTTAGAGACCTGTAAAATACCCAAAATCCTTAAATTTAGCTAGTTTAAGCCTTTAAAACACCATTTTAATATTTAAGTTCATACAACCTCAAAGTTTTAATTACAAAACTTCTCATCTTGTTACAATTTCGGTGTAACGAATTTAATTAAGCTTGAGCTACGGCTAGTAATTCTCAAATTTTTAATCTTCCATCCCTTAGCTTCTAAAATGCTTAAATTTAAGCATTTAAAGCTTTGAAAGCTAAATTCTCACTATTGGTTCTAAATTGGAGAAACTCTCCATTTAAGTTTTTTGTGACCTTATTTTAACTCACCTTTTCACTAAACTTCACTATTTTTAACCACTATTCTCACTTTTTCACTATTTTTTTTAAGTTTTAATATTTTTAACCAGATTCCTAACTCTCACTTTTCCGGTTTTTAAGGCAAAAATACCTTATAAACACTCACTTTTCCGGTTTTTTCACCAAATTTTACTATTTTTCCTATATTCTTGAATAAAATAACTCTCACTTTTCGTGTTTTTAGCTTATTTTTAATCATTTTTAATACATTTCTTCTATCTGTTTTTTCTTATTTCTAGTCTTTATTCTTTCTTTTTTTAATAAAATTTCTTTAGTTTTTTCAGGAATAAAAACTCTTTTTTTGTTATTCTCTCCAATTCTTTCTTCAATCAAACCCTCGCTTTTTTGCCGAATACTATTTACCTGCCCCCTAATTGTTGCCTTTCTTTTTCCAAGCATTGCAGCAAGATCTTCATAGCTTAGTTTCATATCAGAATTCAATAAAACAAAAACAATTGCTCTTTCAGTTGTTGATAAATTATCCAAAAATACTGTTTGAACACCCGTTTGAACACTGTTTAAAACACCCTCAACAGGTGTTTGTTTATTAAACACTGTTTGTCGCTGTTTAAACAGCGGTTTTTCACCAACAATAGAAAGTATATTTTTTAGATTTTCTACCTCTTCTTTTAACGACGATAACTTTTCATTTAACTCAACAATTTCATCTTTAAGCCCCTGTTCATTAGAATGAAGATGTTTAATCCACTTACTTAAATCACACATATCTTGTTTAGCACTGTTGAAACCTGTTTGAACACCCTGTTTTAATTGTTCAAATTCTTCCTTTGTAGCCTTTTTTGTAAAAAATCCCATAATATTTAATTAAAAAAACTTTGCTTTATAAATATTTCTATGAGGAACTGTTTAAACAGTGTTTAAACACCTGTTTATCGTCGGAAAACTCTTCAAAAAAATATAATCCTAAACAACTAAAATTCATAAAAAATTTAAATAAAAATTTGAAATTACTCAAAAAACTAAAAAATAAACTAAAAAATAACATTTTAATACCGAATAACTAGGTGTTTAAACAACTCAAAAACAAACAAAATTAACAAAAAAATCCTAAGAAATCCTAAAAATTAATTAATAAAAACACCCTCCAAATTAACAAAAAACACACTAAAAATTATCACACATAATTAACAAAAAACACACTAAAAATTAACAAAAAACAGCTTAAAAAAGCTACTTAATGCACTTTTTATTAATTTTTCCAAAGTTAAATAATAAATTAAATAAAAAAATAATAAATTTTAAAAACTAAAAAGACTACTAATTTTTATAGAAAAAAGAAGAAAAACAATTACTAAAAATTAATGAAGATGATCA
>CAZGSA010000022.1:667-11845 GCA_964528215.1 Candidatus Woesearchaeota archaeon | reverse complement strand
TCCACCACCGCCCCCATCATCATCCCCATTACTTCCCCCACAGGGATTAGTTGAATCAACAAGTTTAGAATTACAATAAGCTTCATTATTTAAATTTGTTTCAACAAGATTTAAATCAAGATTATTAATAACCTTATCCTTATTAATATCTGCTATCTTATTGTATAATCCAGCACCACAAGAAACACTATTACTTTGATTAAAAATATCAAAAACAAACCCATACAAAATATTACATTTACTAAAATGATTATACTCTTCTTGAATCTCACTCTCACTTAATGCATAATCCCAAATTTTAATTTCATCAAGCATACCATTAAAATACCCGCTCCCTCTTGAGCCTATTTTCAAAGGAGTTGTAGAAGAAAGAATCAAACCCTCAGAAGCTTTACTTTTATCTAAGACTCCATCAATATAAAGTTTCATCTCTCCATCTGAATCATATGTTCCTAAAACATGGTGCCACTGATTTAATTCCAAATATGAAGAACCAAATAAATCCAACCCCTTAGCAGCAGTAGTAATCCTAAAATAAGGTTTTGTTGTTGACCAATCTGTAAAAAGCCCATAAGAAGTTGATTGTCCAGAATCTAAAGGATGAGATTTATAAATAATCCCTTCATAAGAATTTGAAATATTTTCCACTACATAAACCCAAGCACTTAAAGTAATTTCATTAGTAATATCAAGACTATCATCATATTCTACAGAAATATAATCTCCATCTCCATCAAAATCATAAGCCCTTCCTATTTTTCCAATATGATTAGAAACATCTCCATTTAAGATCCCATTATTTTCTTTTCCAGAAACATCATTAGCATTACCTTCAAAATTATAATAGGCAACCAAACTTCCAACACTAGATTTACAAACCCCATTATTACAATTTTTTCCATCATCACATTCTCCGCAATTAACACTTCCCCCACAACTATCATCCCAACTATTACAATTTTTTCCTAACTGAAAACAATTCAAGGGCGTACAACAAACACCATCCATGCATCTTTCTCCAAGAAGACAAACTCCGCAATTAACACTTCCCCCACAACCATCATCCCAACTATTACATTCTTTTCCTAAATCCTGACAAGTTTTAGCCACACAATTGCCTAAATCATACATGTAAATATCAGAATTACCATTTCTATAATCTTGCCAAACGATTTTGTCTTCATAAATAGATGGATATCTTTGATTCTTTAAATTATCAGTTATCTGAGTCTCCTGTTCTGTTTCTAAATCATACATATAAATATCCCAATTATTATTTCTATAATCTTCCCAAACTATTTTATTCCCAAAAATAATCGGCTCTCTTTGATTATTAGGTCCTGATGAAATCAAACTTTCTATTTGAGTATCAAGATTATACATATAAATTTCTGAAGCAGAACCACCTCTATAATCATGCCAAACTATTTTGTTTTCATAAATAAAAGGAGAATATTGATTTAAAAGATTATTAGTTATCTGAGTCTCTTGTTCTGTTTCTAAATCATACATATAAATCTCATAATTATCACTAACACTTCCATACCAAACAATTTTATCACCATAAATAATAGGAGAATATTGGTAAAAAAGATTATTAGTTATCTGAGTCTCTTGTTCTGTTTCTAAATCATACATATAAATCTCATAATAACCATTTTGACTATTCTGATAAACAATCTTTTCTCTATAAATAAAAGGATTAATTTGTTGAGAAGAATCACTAGTTATCTGAGTCTCTTGTTCTGTTTCTAAATCATACATATAAATATCATAATTACCATTTCTAAGATCTTCCCAAACTATTTTGTTATTATAAATAGAAGGAGATTTTTGAGGCAAAGTATTTGTAGTTATCTGAGTCTCTTGTTCTGTTTCTAAATCATACATATAAATATCAGGATTAATGTTTCTAAGATCTTCCCAAACTATTTTATTTCCATATATTCTAGGAGATTGTTGATTCTGAGAGTTTATAGTTATTGGAATAAGAGAATCTGATTGCAATTTTAGAGTGGCTAATTCCCCTTCTCCACCTCCTTCTTCACCAATATTAAATAAATCTTTAAATACTTTAAAAAAATCAGAAAATCCCCCTATAAGAATTAATCCAAGGAATAATAAAATTAAAATTACAATTAAGACTTGTTTTCTCTTTTTTTTCATAAATCAATAAAGAAGACTAGTTATATAAATATTATCAAAATTAAAAATAACTCAAAAAAATGTTAAAAAGCATACTCTTTACACAAAATAAAAAAATAATCCTATTTTTTTAATAATACAAAACCTTTAATTTTTAATCCTTAGAATATCCAAATATTAACTGTTTAATATCTCCTAATCTTAAAAAAACTAAGAAGATAAATCTCTAGCAACAAAAACCACATCATTTATATTTACAATTCCATCCTGTGTAATATCTTTTCCATTACACCAATCAGGAGATATGCAATTAGAAAGCCCCATATTTTGAGATAGAATAATTAAATCTTTCTGGTCTGTTAAACCATCATTATTTAAATCAGAACTAAAATCATTCTGATATTCCCTTAAAATCTCCTCAGGCTCTAATGCATAATTCCAAATTTTAACTTCATCAATCATTCCATTAAAAAAATTGCCATCACCTTTTAATGCTCCAATAATCTGTAAAATATTAGAATTACTCTTCACAGGAGTAATAGTCTTAACAATTGAATCTTTTAAAACTCCATCTACATAAATTTCCAAAAAATTATTATCTCTTAAAACTCCTACAACCTGATGCCATTGATTATCATTAACAAGACCTCCATAAACTTGTTCTGAACCTCCATTTCCATCTCCAATACCAAAATTAACAACTCCATTTAGAATCATTAACCCATATTGTTGCATACTCCATGAACTAGTCCAATATCCTCTTTTTACAATACCTACTGCAGAAAAAGGAAGATCAGAGGTTTTAATCCAAGCACTCACAGTAACTTCATCTATTAATTCAAAACCACTTAATGGATAAAGATTAATATAATCTCCATCTCCATCAAAAGTATATCCTTTTCCAATTTTACCTTCTCCTAAAGCTGGATTCCCATTAATAGTTCCATTATGCCCTTCCCCAGTAAAATCATAAACATTTCCTTCAAAAGGATAATATCCCCTTAATCTCTCTTCTTTTCTTTTATATTCCTCTAAAATCTGTTCATCATCTAAAACAAAATCAAAAACCTTTATTTCATCAATCTTAACATTTGAATGAGATTTATCCCTAAAATAACATCCAATTTCACAATCCCCCGAAGGTTTATCAAATAATTGTCCAACAAAATCATTTGAATCTGGAATTATATCCTGCCCATTAATATATAATCTTACATTACCATTATGATAGGTAGCAGCAACATACTGCCACTCTTGCTGGTCAATTAAATTGCTTTTAAAAGGAGAGTACCAAATCCCATCCTCACCTCTAAAATAAAATCTTAATCTATGTCCAGATTCTATATAAAGCATCCATTGATAATCGTGACCAATTATCCAAATATTATCTTTTTCCATTGGATAAACCCATGCAGAAATAGTAAAATCATCTCTTAAATTAAAATCAGAATCATAAGGAATAACAATATGATTATCTACACCATCAAAACTATAAGATTGTCCAATCTCTCCTGTTTCAAATTTTCCTCCATCTCTATTGCCATTATTTCCATTTCCAGAAACATCATCTGCATTGCCTTCAAAATTATAATAAGCAATAGGGGTTTTACAAACCCCATTATTACAATTTTTTCCAGCACCACAACCATCACAATCAACACTTCCCCCACATCCATCATCCCAAACTCCACACTCTTTTCCTAAATCTTGACAAGTTTGAGGAATACATAAACTCCAATACTCTTCTTCAACCTCTTCTTCACTTAATGCATAATTCCAAATTTTAACCTCATCAAGCATACCCTTAAAATACCAATCTCCTTTTGAACCTATTATCAGAGGAGTTGTAGAAGAAAGAATTAAACCATCAGAAACCCTACTTTTATCTAAAACACCATCAATATAAAGTTTCATCTCTCCATCAGAATCATAAGTTCCTAAAACATGATGCCACTGATTTAATTCTAAATCTGAAGAGGCAATTAAATCCAAACCACTAGTTTCAGTAGTAATTCTAAAATAAGGTTTTGTTGTTGACCATTCTGTAAAAAGCCCATAAGAAGTTAATTGTCCAGGGTCAAGAGGATGAGGTTTATAAATAAGCCCATCATGAGAATCTAAGGTATTTTCATTTACATAAACCCATGCACTTAATGTAATTTCATCTGTAATATCAAAAGTATCATCATAACTTACAAAAATAGAATCAAATTCTTCAAAACTTGCACTCTGTCCTGATTTTCCATTTACAAAATCAGCCCCATAATTTATTCCATTATTTCCATTTCCAGAAACATCATCTGCATTGCCTTCAAAATTATAATATGCAACTAGAGAATTTAAAACAATACAATGTCCATTGAAATGGCAACTCTCTCCATCCTCACAAACACCGCAACTTCCACCACACCCATCCTCTCCACATTGCTTACCTTCACAATCAGGAACACAAATAGATTCACAAACCCCATTATTACAATTTTTTCCAGCACCACAACCATCACAATCAACACTTCCCCCACATCCATCATCCCAAACTTCACACTCTTTTCCTAAATCTTGACAAGTTTGAGGAATACAATCTAAAATACAAATACCTTCTGCATTACAACTATAACCAGTATTGCAAGTTCCACAACTTCCTCCACAACCATCATCACCGCATTCCTTACCAACACAATCAGCAACACATTGCCATTGAAAAATAGGAAAATCATTATCTCTTTCACGCCAAACATTTACAAAATCCCATGAAGGAGGATTAGTATAAACACCATAATTTTTATTATAAAAATCACTAATAGAACCTGCTTTTGTTAAACTTAAAATTCCATTAGAGTCTCCATAAATAGCACTATCTCCTGAAACATCATACCAATAATTATTCTGTGGAAAACATCCAGAACAAATACCAACTAAACCTCCTGCACTTGTTCCATAAACTTCTCCAACAGAATAACTACTTCTTAATTCAGAAGTCATAAAACCAACTAAACCTCCTACTTCTCGATTAGTAGTTATAATTTTTCCAGTAGAATAACATCTAAGTATATCTGTTCCAGGGCTAAGAGTATAACCTAGAATCCCTCCAACTTTATAACTTCCTGTAACATCAGCCATAGAATAACAATCAGAAACAATCCCCCCTGCTGCCCCAAGCCCAACAAGCCCTCCAGCAGTCAAAGTAGCAACAATCTTCCCAGAAACAAAAACTTGGCTAATACTTCCTCTATTCACCCCTACTAAAGCTCCTACAAAATTTCCTCCTGAAACATCAACATTTTCCAACCCAAAATTTTTTATTTGAGAAGAACTAGAAGTACTTGAAAACAACCCAAGATAATGTTCTCCATGAATATATAAATCTTTTATTAAATGTCCATTTCCATTAAAAATCCCTGCAAAATAATTACTAGAAGAACCAATTGGAACAAAATTGCCAAATCCAGAACAATCAATATCATTCATTAAAATATAACTTGCTCCAAGATTATTACGAACCTGATTTAAATCATTGCAGGTACATAATGGAATCGGATTTTGTCCTGAATCAAAACAATTACTTATCTCAGATAAACCAGATAAACTAGCCAATTCTCCATTTCCAATATCTTCATTAAGATTACCACTCTTTCCAAATAAATTTTTTAAAAAATCTCCAAACCAACCTGCAGAAACAAAAGGCACTGCTAAAATTAATACAATTAACAAAATACTGATTAAAGATATAATCTCACTTTTTCTCTTTTTTCTCATAAAAAAACTAAGAAAACTTGTTATATAAATATTATCAAAATTAAAAATAACTCAAAAAAATAGAACAAAGGTTCTTTAAAAATAATGGGCATATCAGGAATCGAACCTGAGAGTCATCCACGTCAAGGATGGAGTTTACCACTAGCATATATGCCCTTACTCTTAAAACAACAAACCTAACATTTAAAAACCTACTTTTTTATTAAATTTTATTAAATAACTAATATATAGTCAAATAAAGCAGATTACTTAAATAACCTAAAACAATAAAAAGTCCAGATTAAATAAATCCTATACCCTCAACTAAACACAAAGATGAAACTACCAAAAACAACAAAAAGATTTTGTCCATTTTGCAAAAAAAGAACAGAACATAAAATAGATTTAGTTAGCACAGGATATAAAAGGGGAACATTAACAAGAGGTTCTTTAACAAGAGCTAAAAAAAGAAATGAAAATGTTGGCAAGGGAAATAAGGGAAGATACAGCAAACCTGCAATTAAATCCTGGAAAAGAAAAACAAAAACAACAACAAGAAAGGTTTTAATTTATAAATGTAAAGAATGCAAAAAATCAAAACATGGAAAAAAATCAAGAAGAGTAAGTAAATTATTAATTGGAGAAAAATAAAATGGCGTTTAAGAAAACCACAAAAGTTATTACAAGAAGAAGAAAATTTCAAAAAGTAGAAATACCTCTAATAAATTCAACAGTTGAATTAATTGGAAATACTCCTGAAGACATCCGAGGAAAAACAATAAAATTAGATTTAACACGCCAATTAAAAGGAAAAAGTGTTGAAGCAATTGTTAAGATTAATATTGAAAATGACAAACCTATTGCTTATCCTATAAAAATAAAATTAATGCCTTATTTTATAAGAAGGATGATTAGAAAAAGGATTAGTTATATAGAAGATTCTTTTGAAACCCCAAGCCAAGACTCAATTTTAAAAATAAAACCTTTTTTAATAACTCGTAAAAAAGTCTCTAGAGTAGTAAGAAAAACTTTAAGAAATAAAGCTAGAAACTGGATTGAAGATTATATTGCTGAAAAAAAAGACCAAGAAATTTTTAATGAAATTCTATCAAATAGAATGCAAAGACCATTATCATTAACCCTTAAAAAAACTTATCCATTATCACTATGTGAAATAAGAGTTTTAGAAATTAAAAGACCTTTAAAACCAGAGGAGATTCCTAAAAGAAAGGAAAAAATAAATATTAAAAAAACAAAAGAAATAGGGCCTGGAATAGACCAATTAAAAGAAATTGAACAAGAAAAAGTAAAACAAGCTGAAAAAGAAATTAAAAAAACTCAAGAAAAAGCAATGAAAAAATCTGAAAAAGAAATCAAGGAGAATAAACAAACAAAATCAGAGAATAAAAAAGATAAAACAGAAATTAATAAATCTAAAAGAGAAAAATGATTCAGCAAACATTAGTTCTAGTTAAACCAGACGGTGTGCAAAGAGGATTAATAGGAGAGATAATAAAAAGATTTGAGCAAAGAGGATTAAAAATAGTGGCTTTAAAATTAACTCAAATAAAAAAAGATTTTTCTAAAAAACATTATACAGAAGATATAGCGAAGAGAAGAGGAGAAAAAGTAAGAAATTTACTATTAGATTTTATAACTTCTGGACCTGTAGTAGCAATGGTTGTTGAAGGAGTAGATGCAATTGAAAATGTAAGAAAACTTTGTGGAGTTACAGAATCCAAAACCGCACTTCCTGGAACAATCGGGGGAGATTTTTCTCATATAAGTTTTAATCATGCTGATGAAAAAGAAATAGCACTTAAAAATTTAGTGCACGCTTCAGCAGATGAAACTGATGCAGAAAATGAGTTAGCATTATGGTTCTCCATAGATGAATTACATTCTTATAAAAGGGCAGAAGAAGATTATGTTTTTTAGATTTTTAATATACCTAAAAATTAAAGATAAATAATCTTAGCATCATAAAAACTAGCCCCTAAGATTAATTCCAGAACTTTCTTCACTCTTTGTTGCATAAAATCTTGCTTCTCTCCTCTCTCCGGATTTCAAACGCAAATAAGGTCTTTTATCTTCTACCTGAGTATTAGGGTTCTTAGTTTCTAATATCCAATCACTTTTTTCAACATAAAATTCCTTAGTAGCAATTTCTTCTCCTAAAACAGCAGCCACAACAACATACTTCAATTTTTCTAAATTTTTTTGAGCAGGAATACTAATTTGAAGAAGCCCTCTAAAGATTAAATCATGATTATACAAATTTTCTCTTATCTGATTTACAGGAGCAGAACCACTAGCTTCTGCTAAAGAAAATTCTCCCTCAAATTCAACAAATTGTTCTAAACCATTAAAAGAAAAATTTGTTTGAGCAAAGGATAATTTTTTAAAAAGAATTTTTAATTTCTCTATATCTTTTAATATTTGAGTATTCTCCAACATCAAGAACCCTAGGTTTTAGAATATTTAAATAAAACTATACTCTAAAACACATAACAAAATCCTTTTAAACCCCAAATTTCTACAATTGATATAAAGATAATAAATATCATCTTGCCTCCATAGCTCAGTGGTAGAGCGGCTGCCTTGTAAGCAGTAGGTCGTCGGTTCAAATCCGGCTGGAGGCTTTTATATTTATCTTCTAAAAACTAAAAGATTTCTATTTCATCCAAAACTTCTGTAGAACTTCCCTTTCCATATAAAAACTCAATTGAAACACTTTCTAAATCTGAAAAATCAGAAATTCCAATATCTAAATTACTAATTCTATAAATCTTAGCAACCCCTACTTTTTCTGGAGGCCCAGAATTATAAGAATAGCTTCCACCCCTAGACTTAAAAATAAATCTAACCCCGGTAATTACTGCCTTTTCATTATCAGTTCTTTTAACAGCTATCTCAATTTCCGAACTTTCAGTAGATTCTAAAATTCTTATACCTCCAAGAGGATTTACCTTTGCATAAAGTATTTTTGCACCATAATAAAAAGAATGTCCTTCAGCCTGGTCCCTTTGTTTTTTCATAAAAGAAGTAGAATAAGCCAGAATAATAATTGCAACCATTATTACTAAAAAAAGGATAAGCATTACTGAGATAAGGGGTGAAACTGCTTTTTCATTGGTTATTTTTTTCATAATTTAATTAATAACGCTAGATATAAAAACTTATCTTAAAACTTCTTAATCTTCATCAACAGATTCTGCTTTTTTATCAATAATTAAAATATTAGCAATTTCACCAGAAATATTTGCAACATCTCCTTTTTTAAAAGGGCCAAGTTTATTTCCATCTATATCTAAAAATTCTTCTGTATCTTCCACAAAAACCACCATTTTATTATTTAATCTGTTATCTTCTTCATCAACTCCTTTTAAAATCTCTCCTACTTTTTTATCCCCTTTTTCCAAGGATTTCATAATCCCATCAAAGGTTTCTTTTTCAACAGCAAGCATGTTCTCAAAATCCCTCTTACTAATCCCCGTTTCAGCAGCAACAAAAGCTAATTCTAAAATCTTCTTTTTTCTTCTTAATATTAATTCCTTAAAGATAGCAATAGAATTTTCAAATTGTTTTCTAGTTTTTAAAACAGTATCAGAAAAATCATCACTTTTCTTATTTGCGAGATCTTTTTTATCTTTTAAATAAGCACTTACTTCTTTAATAAAATTTTTAGGAATTGGTTGCAACTGCTCTGAATATCTTTCTTTTCTCAAAGAATCATAAAGTTCATTATAAGTTATCATAAATTTCCCCCCATTAAATATCTAGGTATTTGAAAATTCTCATATTCTTTAAATAATTTTTTACCATAAACAAGTCTTGAAAAAGCCTCTGCAGTTAATTTAGAATCTTCTAAAGCATTATGAGCCCCCCTATTATCAAGCATTCCTACAAAACTTAAAATATTTTTTAAATTCATAGGGCTAAAATCTTTTTTAAATAAAAACTCTTTTTTTATTTGAAAATATCTAAAAGAAGCAAAACTATGTAAATCAAAAGACCTAAATTCTAATGGGAATTTAATATTATATTTATAGGATTTAATCATCATCCAAGAAACATCAAACTGAGGATTTTGACAGATACAAATCTTATTCTTAATATTTTCACACCACTTAAAAAAATTTTCAATTAATTGTCTTTGACTCTGCATATCTTTATTTCTTAATTCTTCTTTGGTTTTATTAGTAATCTTCAAAGAATTTATATCTATAATATCTTCTTCATCAATCCTAGACTCTTCAATAAACTGATTATCTGGATTTTCTAAATCCAATGCTCCAATTTGCCAAATACCATTTTTTACAGGATTTAACCCGCTTGTTTCTATATCTACAACAATCATTTTACTTCCCTTGATTTTGGAGTGTTAAAAAACCCCAAGTTTTTTATATCTACAACAATCATTTTATTCTCTCCACACAGGATATAAATCCTCCTTTATATCTTCTTGTATTATTAAAAGATACTTAATATTTCAGGCATTTTCTTTACATCTACTAATTCTTGATAATATTTTAAACCTTATAAATGCCCTAAATTAACCTGGCATCTCTTTATTTTAATATTTTAGAATATAAATCTCAATTTATAACTTTTATTGTAATCTAAAAAATAGGAATAAAATAGCTTAATCAAATGCAACTACAACTTTTACTAAATCAGAAATCTCTACCCTTCCATTCCGATTAACATCTGCCCGATTGCAATGATTATTCTCATTATCACAACCCATTGTTCCAAAAACAACTGCCACTGCGACTAAATCTTTAATATCTACTATCTGGTCTTGATTAACATCTTCATCAAGATAAACAATACAAACAGGATTATATACACAATCTAAATCTTCGCAATCTATTTGACCATCACAATCATTATCATTATTATCTTCACAACTCTGTTCTATAATTTCAAAGGGATTGTCTTCAAAATTATCATCTCCACAACATTTTAATCCAAAATTTCTTGCAATATTAAAATCAGCCCCCCCTACAATTAAACATTTTTCTTCACAATCCTCAGAAGTAAATCCTTCATCAATCTGCCCATCACAATCATCATCTATCCCATTGCAAATCTCTGTTTCTCCAGGATTTACATTAGCATTTCTATCATTGCAATCAGTATTATCAGAAACATAACCATTAGGAGCAGAACAAGCTTCTTGAAAAATACTCTTATTACCATAACCATCATTATCAAAGTCTTTATAAAAAATAAATTTCAATCCTTCATCAATCTGCCCATCACAATCATCATCTATCCCATTGCAAATCTCTG
>CAZGSA010000022.1:0-567 GCA_964528215.1 Candidatus Woesearchaeota archaeon | reverse complement strand
TTTCTCCAGGATTTACATTAGCATTTCTATCATTGCAGTCATTACCCTCATAAACACATCCATGAGAAATACCACAATCTGGACAAAGTCCATAACCATCACTATCACTATCATTACAAACAAGCCCTACAATAGTAACCTCTCCATTATAAACCTCCTGGATAATAAGTTTTGAATCTGAATCAGCTAATTTATCTCTTGAAATTTTTATTTCTGAAACTCCTTCTCCTTTTCCCTTAAATTTAACTGTTGCAAGAATTCCAGAACCATCTAATCCATTGTCAAGACTCATTCTAGTCCCATAAATTAAAATTGTTGATAAAGATTCTTCACGAGAACCAAAAAAAGTAATTCCACCATCATTACTTAAAAAAACACCTTCCTCAACACTAGAAAAATCCAATAACATAGGATTATAATTAATTTCAAATTGAAATCCATACAAATCTAAAACATTATCAACGTTTATATTAATTGCAATTTCATCATTCATATTTATAAAAGATTCAGAAGGATCAATATATAATGAAGTTACAAGACTCTCACTACCCTTTAAACTAGCTAATC
>CAZGSA010000021.1:0-12020 GCA_964528215.1 Candidatus Woesearchaeota archaeon | reverse complement strand
CTATCTAAAATATTTTATTTAAATTCTCCATTATGGAAAAGGAGAATACAAATCCAAAAATATATTAAAAATAAAAGATACATACCAAGATACAAATTAAGTTATATTGGAGAAATATCTAAAAATACAATTGGGATAAATATGACCAATTTATTCTTCTCTCCATTAATTAAAGTAAAGATTATTCTAAAAAAAATTAAATCAAAAGTAAACAAGGCCAATATTGAGAAGAATATTGGCAGGGTTGGAATTTATCTTAAGAAAAATCACCCAAAAATATTCATTTTCTTAAAAAAATTTGATAATTTCTCTTCTTAATCTTTTAAACATCTTAAATATTCCCTTAATTCACTTTCCTGACCTATATTCCTTAACAATTTTCTCTACATCTCCTTCTTTAATAATCTTCCCACCTTCCATCCAAACCACCCTGCCACAATATTTCTCAATCATCCATAACTCATGGCTGACAAAAACAACACTAACCCCTTTTTTAGATAATTCTTTGATTTTCTCAGCACTTCTCAATCTAAAGTCCTCATCACCAACTGCAAAAACCTCATCTAATAATAAGATATCAGGATTACAATGAATTGCAATTGAAAAATCCAATCTTTCTTTCATTCCTTCTGAAAACTGGTATATTTTTGTATTAACAAATTCTTCTAATCCTGCAAACTTAACAATAGAGTTAAATTCTTTTTTTATTGTTTTTTGACTTAAACCCAACAAACTTCCAACTAAAAAGATATTATCTTTCATACTTAATCTTTCTTTTAAACCAACATTTAAATTGATTAAAGAAATAAGATTGCCTTTAACAAAAAGACTTCCCCCATCATGCCTATAAATCCCTGCAATTATTCTTAACAAAGTACTTTTTCCACTTCCATTTTCCCCAATAATACCTAAAATCTCTCCTTTTTTAACTTCTAATGAAACATTATTTAAAACTCTTAGAACTTTCTTAGATTCCTTTCCAGAAATCAGGTTTAAAATTCTTTCTAAAAAACTTTGTTTTTTTCTAAAACCTATTTTGAAGCTTTTTTCTATTTCTTTTAATATTATTCTTTTTGTTTCTTCCATATTACATTTCTATTAAATTTAACTTTGATAAATCTATAAAATTAAAATTAAAGCTACTCTTACTCAACATTATTATCTTTAACATTTATTAATTATTCCCCTCCCTTAACCAACTTAATATTTAATATACTATTATTTTTCTTGTTTTTTCCCTTATATCATCTCTGCAAATTTTCCTTTTAGATAATTAAATAAAAATAAGCCAATTAATAAAAACAACAAACTGTAACCAATCATCACTAAAATCATCCACATCTCAGGAATTTTCATATAGATAATTAAATCTCTTGCAATAGTTATAAAATAATACATTGGATTTAAGAGATTTAAATAAAATAATCTTGTCTGTCCCTCAATTGCATAAAAAATAGGGGTTCCAAACCAGATTAATCTTACACCAAACTGCCATATATTCTCTAAATCAGCAAAATAAACAGTTAAAGAGCTTAATATAAGGCAAGAACTAAAGATAAAGATTAAAAAAAACAATAAAATAATAAAGTAATAAAGAACTCCCATTAAACTAATCTTAAAAAATAATAATAAGACTATAAATAATATTATTTCAAATAAATGGGAAAAAAGAGTTTTAAAAACAATCCCCCCAATTAAAGATTCTTTTGGAAAATTTATTGATTTTATTAACTGATTATTCTCACTAACTATAGATTTAGTAGACTCTATTGTAGCACTCTGAAAAAAATTAAACATAATTATTCCTAATAACAAATAGAATGGATAATTTAGAATATTATTACCAAGCCTTGTAGAGAATATAAAAAATAATAATCCAAACATTAAAATAGGATTTAACAAATACCATAAAATACCCAACCAGGTTCCTTCATTTCTTAATTTAAACTGTGCTTTTGCTAAAGAAAGGCTTAAACCAACAATACTTTTTAATTTCTGAGATTGCCTTTTTAATAACATCTTTCAACTAACTTAATCTAATTTTTAAACATTGCCTAATAGTATCTATAATCATCTAAAAATATATATAAACAAAGTTATGAATAGTCTTATGAAAAAAACCCAGATATTAATATTAATTCTTATCTCAATGATTACATTTCTCCTAGTCTACACACCACATATAACAAATCCATATCCAATTCACATAGATGAATATCACCATATAACAGAAGCAATTAAATTAAAACAAGGAAGTATCACTAATGGATTTTCAGGAACAGAAATAGGATTCCATATAATTCTTGCATTTGTCTCACTATTTACAGATTTAGTCTTAATTTATAAATTTCTCCCAGCAATATGGGCAATCATCTCGGCTCTAATTCTTTTCTTTATAATCAAAAAACAAAACTCTAATCTAAAAAGCAATTTTTTTATTGCAGTTCTTGCAATGATTTTCTTTATATCAATTCGCTCTAATGTAAACATAACCGGTTTATGGTTTTTTACCCCTTTAACATTCTCAATCCCATTTATTTTTCCATATATTCATTTTTTTACTCAGGGAATCCAACAGCAGAATAAAAAATATCTTACAATTAGTTTATTAATAATGCTCTTTCTTTTGCCAATTCATGCAATCTCAGTTTTATTTGCAATACCTTTTCTTATAATCTATTCTTTATTTCACTATAAATATCTAATAAAAGACTATAAATTTTTCTCAATATTTTTATTAGTCCCAATCCTAGGATTATTCTTCTACAAATTTATAATGAAAATTCCTTTTAAAATTCTATTTAAACACCTTTTTTCTGCACTTCAATTTAAAAAAGGATGGGGAGTTCTAGAACTAAACAACTCTCCTTTTGAATTATATAGTTTAATAGGCTATATTTTAGCAATAATAGGGATAATATTTATCTTTTCTTATAAAAATAATATAAAAAAATACCTTGCGAATATATTATGGCCACTAACTCTTCTTATCTCAATATTTATATTTAAAATAACAAATATTTCCTACCTCTCTCCTTATCAAAGAAATCTTTATTATTTAACAATCTCACTTCCAATTCTTTCTGCTCTAGGATTATTTTACTTGTTAGAAATTATTAAAAAAACAATTATCAATCTTAATATTCCTAAAAAGAATTTAACCTATAAATTAATAAAAATAATAACAATCATATTCGTCTTATTTTTTGTATTTAATTTTTATTTTAATATTCCGGAAAGTCTTAGATTATACAAAACAATAGATAAAAATGATTATGAAACTTTAAAATTTCTTTCTCAATTTAAATCCTCAAAAATAATGGCTCCGATTGACATCTCCACAGCAATGTTCCCAATATCCAACCATCAACCTGTTGGAACAATTAATTTCTATGGAGATAAAGAAGATATTAAAACATTTTTTAACTCTCAAGATTGTAAAACAAAAGATAATCTAATAAAAAAAGATAATATAAAATACATAATCTCAAAATATCCAATTGAATGTAATTATACATTAATTTATAAAGAAAATAATTTTGTTTATAAAATCCAAAACACAACTTAAATCTTTTTCTTTACTCTTTTTCTACTTTTTTATCTTCTTTTCCTATAACTTCTAATTTCTTATCTTTCTTAGTTTTTTTAACCCAATTAGTTTTTTTAGGGTCTCTTTTCAAAGCAGCATTTCTTCTACATTTACTAGAACAATAGTTCAGAGATTTCCCATCAAAGGTAAATATTGTCAATCCTTTATATTCAGAATAATTTTTCTTACAAAATGAACAAATAGGCATATTCTTAATATCCTCCCCTCATACCCTTAGATTTAATTCTTCTAGCTTCAATCTGTGTTTCTCTTAACATTAAAATATCTTTTTTTCTGACAGGTCCTTTAACATTTCTTCTCATAACTTTTCCTTTATCAAAACCTTGTAAAATTCTGCATTTTACTTGTGTAACCTCTCCTTTTGCTCCTGTTCTGCCAACAATAGATTCAACAATAGCAGGAACAGCCGTTTCTGTTAATAAAGCCTCAGCCCCTTTTGTACTACTTCCCTGTCCTTCTTTAACATTCTGTGTTTTAATTCCCATTTTATATTTATTGATATTTCATTAACCTACTTAATAAACTAACAATCTAAAAAAATCAAGCAACAACCATCTAAACTTAATTTATATCAGATTATTAATTCCTATTCTAAAGGTTTAGTTTCTTTGCCTAATTTCTTGATAAAGCTTTCTAAATCTTTTTCTGCATCTCCTGCATTAATTATAGCAGCAGCAGCACATTTAACATTTAAACCTACAGATATTCCTAATTTTTCTTTCTTATCTGCTTCTGCACAAGAAATGTTTTTTTCCTTGCACAAAATAGGAAGATGTTGAATAATTTCTTTAGGGTCTACATCTGTTGCATAAACAACTAATTTTGCAGTCCCTCTCTCAACTGCCTTAGTGACTTCATTAACGCCTTTTTCAACTTTTCCAGTTTTTCTAGCTTTTTCAATTACTTCATATACAGAAACCATTTTTCCTCCCGCATTATTTATTTGATCATTGGTTCTAGAATAAAGATTAATTAGGGGTTTTTAAAGCTTGCGACTAATTCTAAATCCTATTTTCAATCAAAAACAAGCCAGTTTCTCACATTAAAATAAAATTTCCCTATATTTATTGTCTATTTAATTAAAATTATTAAGTTTTTAAAATCTAAAATTATTTCCAAGTAACTATTACATCATCAGTCCTCTCTCTAGGATTAATATCTAAATTTCCAATATCTTTTACTTTAGTAAAAATGCCCTTTTTCCACATTATCTCACCTAAAAATCCTATCATTGCCCCATTATCAACTAATAAACTATTTTCAGGAACAAAAAACTTACATCCTCTTTCTTTACACATCATTCTACACATTTCCTGAAGACGAGTATTGCATGCAACTCCCCCTCCTAATAATAACTCTTTTTTACCAGTGTGTGCAAGAGCTCTTTCAGCAGATTCAACTAACATAGCAAATACTGTTTCTTGTAATGAAAAAGCTAAATCTTCTAACTTATATTTTTTACCCTCTAACATCTGCCGAAGTTTAGTAAGAATTCCAGAAAAAGCAACATCCATTCCCTTAATTGAATAAGGCAATTCGATATATTCTCCTTTTTCAGCTAGTTGTTGAATCTTTGGACCTCCTGGAAATCCGATTCCAGCATATCTTGCAAAACTATCAATAAAATTCCCAACCCCAATATCCAAAGTTTCACCAAAAATTCTATATTTTCCAAAAGAATATGCAATTATCTGGGTATTTGCCCCACTAGCATAAAGAAGAACAGGATCTTTTGCTCCTGTCAATCTACCAATCTCAAGATGAGATACACAATGATTAACACAAACAATTGGAACATTTAATTTCACAGCTTTCTCTTTAGCAAATTTCATTCCTTCAATCAAGCAAGGAGCTAAACCAGGAGCTTGGGAAAAAGCAATAGCAGAAATCTCAGTTTCATCAACACTAGCTTCATTAAGTGCTTTTTTATAAACCTCTTCAGCAACCTTAAAATGATGTTTAGCAGACTCTAGAGGTATAATCCCTCCCTTCTCTGTAGTATACATCTCTCTAACATTACTCAAGATTTTTCTATTATTAACTACTCCAATCCCAAAAGTATGTGCTGTTGATTCAATTCCTAATATCATTTTAAAACAATAATCAAACAAAATATATATTTATAAATCCGCTCATCAGTATAAAAAAATGGGGCTAGAAGAAAATCCATTATTAATGCTTCCTAAAGATTTTAAAGATAAAATTAAAACCTTTTATCAAATAAAAGGAAAAGAATTTTTAGAAACATATATTAAAGAAACAGAGAATAGACACAAAGTTAAATTTAGAACTCAATGGGATGAACAATTAGGATTAACTAATATCTCTCATACTCCTTCAACAGGACTTGATTTAGAAAGAAGCAGATTTGCCCCACATAATATCTATGATATCAAATCAGAATTTGCAAAACCTCTTATTGAAATAATATTATGTTATATAAACATGTTAGAAACAATACCTCCATAAAAATAACTAATCGTCTGAATAAACTATCAATAATGAATCTAAATAATTCTAAGAAGATAAATAACCTAATCTCAATACAATTGACAATAAAATCAAAAAAAAAACAGAGAAATATAATCTCCCCCCTATAACAAGGTATAGATTTCCTCAATATCTTTTTACAATCTTAAACAATACTAACAAAACTTAAGCTTTAATCTACATATCCTGAAATTTATACATTATCAAATCAATAATTCTCCTAAAAAAATATAAATTTTTCCTTAATCAAAAAAACAAGATTCAAGCCCCTTTAAACTAGAATGAATCTATCAATTCATCTCAAACAAAATAAAAACATCACAAAAATATTAAAAATAAAAAATAAAAAATAAAAAATAAAATCACCTCATTCCCCAGAAAATTAAATATAAACTATTTCTTTTTTTTCTTTACAGGTTTCTTTTTTGCAGGCTTTTTCTTAACAACTTTTTTCTTTTTCTTTTTACCGCCTCTAGCCATTTTAGCCTCGCAAACATTACCCTTTCCATCTACATAATAAAGGTATCCTGTTTTTCTTTCAACAATTCCTTTTGCAATAACTTTTCCCATTTTAACCTCCTTTTTGCATAATATTAGTTTTGATTAAACTTTTCAAAAAACTTTTTGGTTTTCTGAAACCCAAAAATCCTTGGGTTTTGATGTTTTTAAAAGTTTATTTTACCTAAAGATTTTATAAAATCTTTAATATTATAATAAGAATAAGTAGAAATAGTATTTAAAGCTTTCTACTCTCGTCGCTAAATATTAAAAAGTTATTATCATTAATTGGAATCTCTAAAAGCTTATTAAATTTTTGTTTTGGTTTAATATTCATTCTCCATTTTTTAATAATTTTCACGTCGACAATTTTATTTTCACTAAACCAAACTGCAACAAAGGGAACACAAAAAAAAGAATGAATAGGCTGTCTTGTGAATCTAGAAAAATAAAATAATAAAACTGGAGAATTTTTTTTAAACATTAATCCTAATGCCTGAGAGAAAACATTTTTTAAAATTTTAACCTCTAATTCTATTTTCTTTTTTTTATAATTAAAATTAAAATCCATTTTTATTATATCAATAACACTAGATTCTCTAATATAAATCTATCTCTTATTTAGTTTATCTTCCATAAATTATCATCTTATTTAACTATCTCTCTAATAAACTTAATCTTCTCCTCTACACCCTATATTTATTTAAGAATTATTAGAATATTACTAATTACCGCCACCATCTACGCTTCTCCTCGGGTTCTCTTTCAATCTCTTTTTCTCGAACTTCTCTTCTTTTTAGATTAACATACCTATCATATTCAATCTCAACATTTCTTTCATTAACAATATTATGATGGATAAACCCTCCTCCAAAACTCTTAGGGATATGCATCAATTCATGGATTAAGGTTTTGATTCTATCTTCTTCACTTAATTTATCAAACCTTTTATGAATAACTTCAATAACATAAAAACCTTTTCTTCCCAAGGCTAATTGCATTGCCTTTCCAAGAGCATGACATCTTGCAATAGTTCCTCTGCTTGAACTTCCAAAACTTCTAATGCAGACGACAGAGTCCAATTTAATATGTGGAAATATTAAAATAGAAATATCATTAGCTATTTTCTGTAAATCTTCTGCTAATTCATATCTAATTTTCATTCTCAATCATTCTCCCATTGTTTGTCAATCCCTTTAATCTCAACAAGTTTTTTTCTTGTCTTAAATCCTTTAACAATCCTAATATCTTTTTTAAAATATCTCCTTAATAATTTAATAATTTCTATATTTGCTTTATTATTCTCAGGAGGCTGTTTAACATAAACTTCATATTCTTTATCATTTAATTTTATAATTTCTTGTTTTCCTGAACCTAATTTTACTTTAATATTAATTATCATTTTTTTACATAACTTTTTAAAGATATTTTAATATTTAAGCTTAATTAAGATTAAAACAAATAAAAAAGAGGAATATGGATGATTTAATCAGAAACAAAAAAGAAGAATTTAAATTCACGGGAATTGAAAAACTAACTTCTATAACTATAATAACAACCTTAGGATTTGCGTTTATTAATACAATTTGGGCAGTTTATATGGATAGTTTTATTCATAGTATAGTCTTAGTTGGTTTTTTTTCATCACTTCTGACTCTTATTTCCTTTTTATCTTATTTTTTGTTTATTCCTTTAATTGAAAAAACAGATAAATCAAAAATATATGGATACACCTTATTATTATTTACAATAACCTACATCTTATTTGCAATAAATACTAAATTTTACTTTTTTGTTTTACTTGCTTTTGTTTTTGTAATTCTTAATACATTAAGAGTCACAAGTTTTGGATTAATTGTAAAAGATAAATCTCCTAAAGAATCTCTTTCAAAAAATGAAGGAATAGTTTATACTTTTGCAAATACATCTTTTGTGCTTGGACCTCTAATCGCAGGACTTATTTCTAGTAAATTTGGGATAAATACTGTTTTTCTTCTAGCAGCCTTATTTGTCTTTTCAGGATTTATTTTATTAAAAATAACAAAAATAAGGGATGGAAATATAAAGAAGAAAACAGATGATAATATTTTAAAAAATTTTAAAGATTTTTTTAAAAGTAAAAAAAGAATCTTAGCTTATTTCTTAAGAGGAGGGGTAAACCTCTGGTGGGTTTTAATTTATTTGTTTATCCCATTATTTATCATAAGAAATAATATGACTGAACTCTGGATTGGATATTTTTTATTTGCAGTAGCTGTTCCTCTAATTCTTCTTGAATATTTTTTTGGAAAACTTGCTGGAAAAATAGGATTTAAAAAATTATTTAAAATAGGTTTTTTGATTCCCTGTATTTTAGTAATAATTTGTTTTTTTATGACTAATATATATATAATACTTTTACTACTAGTTTTAGCAAGCATTGGATTGGCAATGCTTGAACCAACAACAGAAGCTTATTTCTTTGATATTTCGAAAAGCAAAGAAATACTAAGATTTTATGGACCTTTTAATACAACAATTTCAATAAACAGATTCATAGGAAAAATATTTGCTTCAATTCTTTTAATATTCCTACCTTTTAAATTTATTTTCTTACTTTTTGGTGCATTTATGTTTATAATGTTTTTAATTTCATTTAAAATAAAAGATATAATAGAAGAAAAAAGAAATTAAATCTAAAAAAAGCTAATCAAAAAAACAATGTGCTACCACGCCCTTTAGGGTGTGGTTTGTGACAGCCTCTTGTTTTTAGGACCTCAGGAATTTTGATTCCTGATGGTGCTCAGGATTTAACAATCCAGACATGTTCAAGACCAAGAAAAACTTTTATGGTTTTTCTGGTCCAAAAAATCTTTGATTTTTTCGGAATTGAAGACAAGTAATCTACCACATCCTAAAGAACGTGGTTTTCAATTCTTGACATAAAAAAGTTTAAGACAAATTCTCTTCAGGATTTACATAAGTTTTTAAAGATATTCAAATATCTAATTTTAATTAAATCAAAAAGAAGTGAAATGGGAGTTCTAGTTAAAAAACAAAAAGGAATAATTTTAACAGGAATTGTAAAATTATCTACTATTTCATTTATTGCTTCTCTATCTAGTTCATTAATAGATACTATCTGGGCAATTTATCTAAATAGTTTTGTTAATAGTATTGCCATTGTAGGATTCATTTCTGCATCTCTAGCAATAGTTGCTTTTCTATCTTATTTTTTTATTATTCCCATAATAGAAAAATACAATAAAATAAAAGTTTATATCACCACCCTTTTACTTTTTGCAACAACCTACATATTGTTTGCTATAAATACTAAATTTTATATATTTATTATTTTAGCATTTGTAATTACAATATTATACAGCCTTAGAATCACAAGTTTTGGAATTCTTATTAAAGATGAGTCTTCTAAAAAACAGCTTTCAAGAAATGAAGGAATAATGTATACTTTTATGGATGTTGCATGGCTAATCGGTCCATTAATATCTGGATTTATATCTGAAGAGTATGGTATAGGCAAGGTGTTTATTTTATCTGCAATCTTTTTGATTATTGCGATCTTATTATTTAAAATCTTAAAGATAAAAAATCATAAAAATATAAAAAAGAAAATTGACCATAAATTCACAAAAAATTTTAAAGATTTTTTTAAAAATAAAGATAGAGGATTAGCATATATACTCGGAGGAGGGGTTAATTTCTGGTGGTCTTTGATTTACCTATTCATTCCAATACTTATTCTAAAGAACAATCTGCATATATACTGGGTAGGTTATTTTTTATTTGCAATACCAATTCCTCTTTTAATATTTCAATATCCCTTTTCAAAACTTGCTGGAAAAATTGGGTTTAAAACCATATTTAAAATAGGATTCATAATTCCCTGTATATTCGCCCTGATTTGTTTTTTTATGGGAAACATTTATGTAATAATGATTCTTCTAATCTTAGCAAGTATTGGGCTTGCAATGTTAGCACCAACAACAGAAGCTTATTTCTTTGATATATTAAAAGGCAAAGAAGATTTAAGATTCTATGGACCCTATAATACCACAATTGACTTAAATCATTTTATCTCAAGATTTTCAGCAGCTATAATACTTGTTTTCCTGCCTTTCAAATTCTTATTTCTTTTCTTCAGTTTAGCAATGTTCATTTTCTTTTTAATATCTTTTAAAACTAGAAACATAATAGAAGAAAAAAGAAATGATAAACAAAATAAAATCTAATATATATCAATTATATTTTAAACAATTTGGCTCAACAGTTTATTTAATTCAATTAAAACAAGAAAATAAACAAAAGAATATACTTATTGATACCTCAAGCAAAGAAAATAAAGAAGAATTAATAAAAGATTTAAAACAGCTAAAAATAAATCCTAAAAATATAGACATATTAATTCTTACTCATGAACATTGGGATCATAACTCAAATATACAACTGTTTTCAAAAGCAAGCCTCTATAAAAAGGATAACATAAACAAATTACCAATAAAAGATTTCCAAATATTTAAAGTTCCAGGACATACAAAAGACTCTATTGCAATTCTATACAATGAGGTTCTTTTTTCAGGAGATACTTTATTTCATAATGGTATTGGAAGAACAGATTTTCCAGAATCAATGCCAAACAAGATGCAACAATCTCTAGAAACTCTAAAAACCTTAAATTATAAGATCCTCTGTCCAGGACATATTTAATTTTCACTAACTATAATTTTAAAAACCCCTTTTTCGATTATTTAATATAAAGAGTGATAAATATCAATAACTAATAACACAATAAAAAAGATGATATTAAGATATCAATAAAAAATAAATCATAACTTTATGCAGATAATAAACATCAATAATCTGTAACCTATTATACAATGTAGTAGCATGACATACTTTAGGATTATTAATCTAAAAAATTTAAATATCAAAAAAACAAAATGAAACTAGTATTTATTGGACCTCAAGGAAGTGGAAAAGGAACTCAGGCACATATTTTATCAAAAAAACTGGGAATTCCTCATATTTCAACAGGAGATTTATGCAGAAATGCAAAAGGAGAATTAGGAGAACAAATTAAAAAAACAATAAACACTGGAGCCCTTATCTCAGATGATTTGTTAATAGAACTTCTTAAACAAAGACTGCAAGAATCAGATGTAAAAAATGGATTTATTCTTGATGGAACTCCAAGAAACATGAATCAGGTAAATCTACTAAAACCTATTACAAATTTTGATAAATGTGCCTGAATTCAAAAAGGATCGTAGTATTTATCATGCGTTTCTTGATAACGGAGGAGACATTGATAAAAAAACTAATCCGAACGGACTATCTTTGAGTCAACAAATCGATTTTGACCAAGTTGATGAAAGGCGCAAGAAGAAAAGCAACAAATCAAAAAAAAACAAAAGCACCGCGCTTC
>CAZGSA010000020.1:0-12097 GCA_964528215.1 Candidatus Woesearchaeota archaeon | reverse complement strand
ACCTCTCTTACAAGCTATGAAGAGTTATTTAGTATAATTGGTTACCAGGTACGTTTTTCACATATTTTTTTAAATAGGTTTTGAGAATTAATATTAATCAAAATGAAAATTGGAATTATTGGAGGTAGTGGATTAGATAATCCAAGACTGTTAAGTGATTATAGTGAAAAAGAAGTTAAGACTCCTTATGGGAATCCTAGTTCTAAAATTACTTGTGGAAAATTAAAAGGAGTTGAGGTTTGTATTTTAGCTCGGCATGGGAAAAAACATGAGATAAATCCTAGTAAGATTAATTTTAGGGCAAATATTTATGCTTTAAAAGAATTAGGTTGTGATGTTATTCTAGCTACAAGTGCTGTTGGAAGTTTGAAACAGGAGATTAATCCAGGTGATTTGGTCTTTCCCAATCAGTTTATTGATTTTACTAAATTTAGGAAAAATACTTTTTTTGATAAATATGGTGATGTTAGACATCCTGAAATGGCAGAACCTTATTCAGCTGAGTTGAGAAAGATTTTGATTGAAGAATGTGGGGGATTGGGTTTTGCTTTTCATGAAAAAGCGAATCTGGTTGTTATTGAAGGACCTAGATTTTCAACAAAAGCTGAGTCTTTTATGTTTAGGCAATTAGGAGCTGATATTGTTGGTATGACTGCTGTTCCAGAGGTTGTTCTAGCCAATGAATTAGAAATACCCTATGCAACAATTGCAATGTCAACTGATTATGATTGTTGGAAAGAAAATGAAGAACCAGTTACTTTTGAAATGGTTATGCAGAGAATGAGTGAAAATTCTGAAAAAGTTAAAAAACTTTTATTTGAAGTTATTCCCAAGATTGCAAAAAGGGATGAGGAGTTTATTAAAAGTAAGATAAGGACAATTCCTGATTTTCCAAAATCTGGAATTATGTTTAGAGACATTACAACTTTGTTGTCTGATAGAGAAGGTATGAATAGAGTTATTGAAATATTGTATAATAGATATAAAGATAAGAAAATTGAGGTTGTTGCAGGTATTGAGAGCAGAGGTTTTATTATTGGAGGGATTTTAGCTGAGAAGCTTGGAGTAGGTTTTGTTCCTATTAGAAAACCAGGCAAACTTCCATATGAAACAATAAGTGAAGAATATGAATTAGAATATGGAAAAGATAAAGTTGAAGTTCATAAAGATGCAATTAACTTGGGGCAAAATGTTTTGCTTATTGATGATTTATTAGCAACAGGTGGGACTAGCCGGGCTTCTGCTAATCTTATTGGAAAACTTGGTGGAAAAATTGAAGAAATTGCTTTTGTTATTGAATTGCCTGAGCTTGGTGGCAGAAAGAAATTAGAAAAATGGTCTGTTTTTTCTATTGTTAGTTTTGAAGGAGAATAACCCAACACTTTTTAAACTAATATTCCTTATAACTAATATGAAATTTGATGAATTATTTAGTAAATCTTGGGGAGAATATAAAAATGGTTTTAAAACCTTTTTTAAAATTATGTTTACTCTTTATTTTATTCCTGCTATTATTGTTTTTATTCTTAGTAGTTTGCTAGCTTTTAATTTGTTTGGTTCTATGGTTCCTGTTCAGGAAGATTTTGGGATTGCTCAGATTAGTAGTGAGTTGATATTATTTTCTGGGGGAGAAATTATACTCTCAATTATTAATTTTATTTTTATGATTTGGATGATAGCAAGTCTTGTTTATTATTCTATTTATAATAAAGACAAAATGAATTTTAAGACAAGTATTGTTGGAGGGGAAAAATATTTTTGGAAATATTTCGGATATGGAATTTTACTTATGCTTTTTATCTTTTTATTGCTTATTGTTCCTATCATCATAAGTATGCCCTTTATTTTAGCAGGATTTACAAATCAAGGATATGCTATTCTTGGAGTATTATTAATGCTTGTCCTTTTTATAATAGCAATAATTTTATTAATAAAATATATGGTTTTATGGGTTTTTGGAGGTTATGTTTTAGTTGGAGAAAATAAGGGGGTTATTGAATCTTTTAAAATAAGCTCTAAGATGGTTCGAGGTAGGTGGTGGTCTGTTTTTGGTTATATGATTTTATTAGGGTTGATTTTTTTTGCAATTTCAATGTGTTTTGGAATTATAAGTTCTATGATTAGTTTAATCTTTACTATTCCCTATATGGTTGGTGGTTTTAGTGAAGCTTTAGTTGCTGGAGGAGAAGTGAATATGCAGATTCCTTTAACTATTTCTCTTATTAGCGGATTTATTCAGCAGATAATTGGTTTTATAACAAATTTAATTATAATTCCTCTTGGAATTTTGTTTGTTAAAAATTTTTATTTAGATTTTAAAAAAGGAAAAGCATTTGTGCAAGAAGGTTTTTTAAAAAAAAATTCTGCTAATGTTGTTAAACCTGTTAAAAAAAAGGTTTCTGTTAAAAAGACAGGTTCTAAAAATACAACTTCTAAAAAGAGATAAAATTTAAGAGAGATAAAACTAAAATGAAAAATTTGCATAAAACTCTTTTATTCACAATTATTTTTTCTCTTGTTATAGTGATTATTGTAGTTTGTGTTCAATTGAGTGGTTCTGAGGCTCTTAATAATGCAAGATGTTCATATTTTGATCCAATAACTATTGATATTCTTGCTTTTATTGCAGCTATTTTTTTAGTTATTGAAGGTTTTGTTAGGATTTTTGAGCATCCCAATGCCTCATTAAAACAGCAGTTTACAAGGATGTTGAGAATTGCATTTGGATTTTCAATATTGACTCTTCATATTATTCAGTTTTTTTATAAATAGATTTTTATTAAACCTACTTAGTTTATATAAAGAAGGAGTGTTAGTAATTATTAATCTATATTATACCTTGTTTTAATAATTATCCCCAGGATTAAAGATTCATTTTTAGAACATATAAAATCTTAAATATAAGTTATTCTTAGTTTATGCATGGGTAATTTAATTTGGTTAATTAAAGTAGTTTTATTAATTATCTGCAGTTTACTTGTCCTTGTAAGTGTTTATTCTCAATTTTCTTATTTGGTTTATTTAGCTATATTTTTGTTTTTAATACTTTTAATTATAATTTATCTTAGAACTATTTTTAATCCAGTATATTGAAGAATATAGGATTTTTTAAAAATTAGGATTATTATTTTTTAACTTCCATATCAACCCTATATCTAAATTTGTAAGGGGCAATATCTCCTGCTTTCATAATCTTGATAATCTTAATCCTCTTCCCTTCTTCTTTAGCTTCTTTTTTCAACTTGTCTACTAAACTATCAATTTCATTATTTCTACAAAACCCATGATAAGAAATCCTTGTTCCTTTTTTACTAACACTAAGTGCATATTTTAAAAAACTCTCTTTTAAATTTGGGCGAGCCATCATAATAAAATCAAACTTTCCTAATCCTTCAACTTTTTTCTTAACATCCCCCTGAATAACTTTGACTCTGTTCTCAGAAATCTTATTTAACTTAATATTTTCCTTAAACCATTTACAGCAATCTTTACTTATCTCAATTCCAATAACTTCTTTAGGTCTTTTTAATTTATAAATAATAATGGGATAAACTCCAACTCCTGCAAACATAACTAAAACTCTTTCTTTGCTTCCAATCATTTTTGCAACTTCTTTTCTATCATTTGCTAAACGAGGAGAAAAATAACAACCAGCAACATCAAATTTAAACCTGCAATTATTTTCTTTATAATCTGCAACCAAATTCTGAACACCAGCAATATGCTTGACTTTAATCTTTCTTAATCTTCCTTTAACATTGCTTGCTTTTTCAATAACAGTTTTAACACTTTCTCTTTTCATCAACTCTTTTGCCTGTTCAGCTTTTTCATTATCACTTTTGTCTCTGCCTCCAACATCTGTCTTAATAATTGCAATATTTCCCAATAAGTCATAATCTGCCATTTTATTTACTTCTAATAATCTATACAATCTCCATAATATTTATATGTTTAAGCTGAACATCATCAGATTGCTTAATAATATCTTAAATTATCAGTTAATATAACAAAATAAAAACATATTTAAATACTCTTTTATTATTATAAATAACAACTTATTGTTAACAAAAAAAGAGAAGATGGGAAAACTATTAGGATATATTCTTGCAGGACTTGGATTAGTTGGAATTGCCTTAGGTTCTGAAACAGGTTTAAGCTTAGTTCCACTAAGCTTTATTCAAAACATAAACCCTAATTTTATCTTATATCCTGGAGTTGTTTTAACAGTTCTTGGGATTGTAATTTTAATCATCAACAGCAACAAATCAGGAAAAACTCCAAAAGAAGTTCCTATTTATAAGGGCAAGGAAATTGTAGGTTATCGAAGACATAAATAATTCTTTTTATTATCTTAAAATTCCCTAAAACTTAATACACAAATTTTTTCTATATCTTCTTATACTTTAATTTACCTAAATCTTTCCTCTTCAGAACATAATCTCTTTAAACATTATCAACATAAATAACATTATAAAAAAATAAAATCAATGTTTCAAAAACCAGTCTATTTTCTTTTGTTTTGATTTAATTAACCTGTTTGCTGCACTCCTGCTTATTTCACTATGTTGAAGAGCATCTTTTGCTTCTCGTATATCTCTTCTAAGTTTCATAATATGATTATATTTATTTTCAGAGCCTCCTTGTTTTAAACTCTGCCTCATATAAGCAGTATGAATTGTCTTATCTAATAACAAAAAAATAAGAGAAATAAGCATTGTCCAGAAATAAACACTTCCATAAGTTTCTGAATTTTCCGTTGTAGCCCATAAAAAAAAGTAAACTACAATAAAAAATATCCATCCAATTTTTCTTACAGTAGAATTGTCTGAAACACTATGCAGAAAAAACAAATAAATAATAAATGGAAGTATTCCCGCTAATGCAATACCTAAAACAGTATACTGAAATATAATTGTATTAATCCAAGTTATATCCATAAATCTAACAGCTAAGACAGGAATAATCCCAGAAACAAGCCATAAAACAGGAGGATTATCCTCAAAAATACTAACATTCTTCAAAGCAATAAAAATTACTCCTAGTAAAATAAGAAAAATTAATAATTTTTCAAATAATAAAAATCCAGTATAGTCCTCTCCACCTAAAATTACCTTAATAAACGGCTCTCCAAAATCAATAACTAAATCAATTAATTGTTCACTTCCCACTCTTAAATCTAAGGCAGAAACTAAATTAATGTTTAATAAAACACTGACAAAACTAATTAAAACAAAACAAATTGCAAACATTACTAATCCTTTTTTATTTTTATTCATTTTAAAAATTTATGCCTTACTCCAACGAGCAATATTCTTTTTTTCTCTTGCAATTATCTTATCTGCATCAGACCTACTCATCCTATTATTAGAAAGATGATTCTCTGCATCTTGAATTTTCTCCAGACTAATTGCAATAAGCTCACCATTTTTACTAGCCCGAGCTCTATCAACTTTCATTTTCTTTAAAATAGTCTGTATTGTTCCATCCATCCATAACATCAACAATGCAACTATTGCAGTTGCTAAATAAATCCATCTTCCATTTCCTAATTCTTCATATCTAGCAATCCATAATCCAATAAAAATAACAGCAAAAAATATCCAGGCAATTTTTCTCATAGTTTTGCCACTATTTTGCATTCCTACTTCAATAAGAATAAACCAGATTACAAAAGGAAGACCTGCTGCAATTGCAATTCCTAAGGTTTGATAAGGAAGAAGAATAGTTGGAACCAAGGATGTTGAAATAAAACGGGTCGCCAATATTGCAACACTAATGCTTAAAATCCATAAAATATAAAGATTATCTCCAAAAAAATCAATTCTTTCTAAAGCAACCCAAATAATAGATAAAATAATAATAAAAAACAAAATTTTTGCAAATAACATTTCTCCTGAACCATAATCTCCAATACCAGAAGTTTCTCCTAAAACCTGTTTAGCAATAGGCTCAATAACAGCAACCCCATTATCTAATAAATCTGTAATGTCATTAACAACATTAGCAGAATTTGAAGCAGCAAAAACAAAATTAAGCAAACTAAGCATAACTAAAACAAACATAATACTAAACATTAAACATCTCTTTTTATTCATAATAATTAAACACAAAACCAATTTATAAATATTCCCTTAATTTTATTACCTAAATAATCTAGATAGTTTTAATAATTTCAATAACTTAAATATTTTATAAAGCTTTCAAGTTTTCATATTCTTACTAATCCTCTTCCCCCGAGTCAGTTTAAATCAGATTATCAATATATTCTAAAACAATTCTCTATCAATATCTATTTTGACTCTCTTCTACAGACTCTATTTTTTCATTATTTATTAATATACAGATTAATTCATTAGAAGCTCTATTTATTATCAACATACATTAAGTTATCAGTAAAATCCTAATATAAAATAAAATCCAATCATCAAAAATTACTCCTAAACTTCAATAACACAAAAACAAGTAATCAGAGAAACATTTAAATATGAAAAAAATCATTTAATATTATCAAATATTAAAAAGGTGTTAAAAAATGGCAATAAAAGATTGGACTACAAATGCAAAAATTGCAATGTATCTTGTTATAGCTATTTCAATGGTTATAGGAGTTATTATTTTAGGTTTTCTTTTATATAACTATCTTCCAGAATCAATAAAAAGTGTTGGGCAAACAGCAACCACAACACCTATAAATCCTCCTTCTGCATTAGAAACAACTTTTAACATCTTATTAGGAGCTTCTGAAACACAATGGACTTGGGAAGAATTAATACTTAAACTAGTAATATTTTTTATATTATTTTTTGCACTATCAGATATAATATCTATGTTTTCAACATTTTCAGAAGCAACATCTTGGGTAATTGGATTTGGTTTAGCAGTTGTTGCAGGAGTAACAAAATTCATACCCTGGATAGTGAATATAATGGGCTTTACAGCAGGACTAGGTGCTGTTGGAATAGCATTAATTGTTGGAGGGGCAATATTTGCAGCAGTTACCTTAAATTTAGGAATAACTCCTTTATTTAAATGGAGAATGACAAGACAGAATGAAATTGAGGCAATGAAATCAGAAAAAGGAACTTCAAAAGTCACTAGTGCAATAAAAGGACTTAAAAAGATTGAAAAAGAATTAGGAAATCCCTAAAAAATAATTTTTTTTAATTAATTTTATAAACAATCTATTAATACTATATTTATGAAAAAAAGAGATTTTGTAGCTTTAAAAATTATAATAGCAATTACATCTTTAATTATTGCATTTATCATAATCTGGGCTGCAATAAATTTTATTAATTGGTCAAAAGAAAATACAAACCTACTTTCTTCAGGAGTTGAACAAACTTCAACACCTATTAAACTAACAGGAATTTTAGCAAAGGCAACTGAAATAATATTGGGACTAACTACTTCTCAATTAACAGGAGAATCTTTAATCCTCCATTTAATTATATTTGTCTTATTTTTTTCAGTTATTTCTCATGCTTTTAATCTAAACTCTTTATCAAAAACATTATCTGTAATCATTAGTTTAGCAGTAACTTGCCTTATAGGAATCACAGGAGGAATACATTCTTCTGCAGAAATTTTAGGGTTAACAGCAGGAATTGGAGCATTAGGAATAATCTTTTTAATCCTAATGGCAATAATATCTGCATTAATTGTCAATTTAGGATTTGGAGGAGTAATTAGCAGGCTTCGCCATTATATTGAAATAGAACAACAACAAGCACGCTCTGAAAAAGGATTTCAAAATGCAATAGATGTTTTAACAACTCCAAGAAGACCTGCACATTAGTAAATCAAAAAAACAATGTACCTACCCCACTAGAGTTTTAAAAAAATATTTTTTAATCCTTCTTCTTCATAACTCAACCTTTTAAAAGATATTAATACAAAATCAAATAAATTTTTCTTAATTAATCCTAATCTGTTCTTAATTAATTTTAAAAACCTCTTATAACTAATTATATTATGAAAAAAAGAGATAAATCAAAAACCTTAATATCTTTAGCAAAAATAACCCCTCTATTTTTAATTTCATTCATCATATTATCTATATTAATACCTATAATTTATGCTCAAGACAATTCTCTACCTGCAGATGTTCCTGTAATTCCTGGAGGAGAAGAAACAGTAAATAAAATAACAGATGTTGGAGATGCGATTTCAGAACAAGGTACAGATTATTTAAAACAAGAGTGGGGCAAAATACTAAATAAAAGCAGATTTTTGGGACCTCTTTATAGGGCATATCAACAAACAAAACCATATCTAACTCCTATTTTTAAATATACAATTGGAACTGAATTTGAATTAAGCTGGTTATTCTTCCTTACATTAATGATATGGATATTTTTCTTATTATTTTTTTATCAGATACTTTCTACATTTTCTACATTTTCTGAAACCACATCTCTTGGAATTTCCATTGGTTTAATGATAATAACAGCAATTACAATAGATATTCCTGAAAAAATTGCTAATTTAACAATTAATTTAATAGGTAATAAAATTCCAACTTGGTGGGGAAAACTAATAGCAGTTGTAATAGTTTTCTTAATCTTTTTTATATTAAGTATATCTTCTAAATTTTTAAAAGGAATATTTGGAGAGAGAAAGGAAAGAGTAGCAGGACAAAAAGAAAAAGAGAACAGGCTAAGATTACAAAGAATAGCCGACAGAGAAGAAAGACGTTCTAAAGAAATAAATAAAGCATTAGGAGAAGATTAAATAATCATAATAATTTTCTATCTATTTTATTATTAAATTATAGAGAACACTTCTTTAAACTTCTCACCTACATAGTTTAAATTTATATAAAATATTTATGCTCCTTCTTAAAAAAATACAGATTTCTTTTAGCTTAATTATAATAACCCTATCAAAAAATCTATATTACTTATCTTCAAAACAAAGTCTTTTGCTTAGCTTTTTCTTTTAACTCCTCAAATTTATCAAGTTGATTGTCAATTCTCTTTTCAGAAAATTCATATCTTATTAAAATCTCTTTGATTTTTTCTTTATCTATTTTCGGAAAATTTATTTCATTTATCTCATCAACATTAGGTTTTTCTATCTCATTATAAATCTCTCTCCAATCAAAATCAACATCATACCTAATAAACTTTTCATCTTCTTTAATAACTTTAAAAATATCTTCTTTTGTTTTATATTCTTTAATAATCTTCAAACTTTTTTTAGGTCCTAATCCTTTTACACCCCCAGGATTATAATCAGTCCCACAAAGAATCCCAAGACAAATTAATTGTTCTTGATTAATTTCTAATTCTTTTAAAACTTCTTTTAAATCAATTACTTGAGGAAAAACTTGTTTAAGACCAGAAATAGTTTTTCTTGTTCTTGATAAACTTAAATTTTGAATTAATAAAGGAGTCTTAAACATTAAACAATCATAATCTTGGGAAGAGACTGCGTAGGCAATTCCATTTTTACACATATTACTTGCCTGTGCTTCACCCTCCCCAGGAGCTTGCACAATTGCAATTCCCATTGCTTCAAGCAATTCTTTACTTTCTTTAATTTTTTGTTCATCTAAATAAACATCTGCTCTTGCATACTTGCCCATTGCTTCAACATCTTTTTCACCTTTTGCTTTTTCATACTTTTCTTTATAATCCTCGCGAGCCTCTCTTCTATTTTCTTTAGTTTTTTTCTTTAAATCAGGAGCTTCACCATCAAAAACATAAATCAGCTTAACACCTTCAAGAATCAATTTCATATTTCTATAAAACAAACCAGATAAATGACTGGTTACATCTCCTTTAGAATTTTTTAAAGGAGTTCCATCTGGCTGCCTAATAGTAGTAAGAAACTGATAAATTGAATTAAAAGCATCAACTGCAATTATCTTACCTTTTAAATCAGAAAATTCAATCTCTTTTTTACTAATTATCTCACCTATTTGTAGTCCCATTTTTTATTTTTTAAATTTTAATTAATCTTCAATATTAGTATTTTTTATTACTCCTTCTCAAACATCTGCTACTTCTATCTATTTATCTTAAACTATTCATCTCATAATCATCATCTGTATAACATTATCTCATCATCAGCCCTTCATCTACATAACTCAAGGTTTTTATGATATTAATATTTCTCTTAATTTTAATTAAATCCTCAATATCTTATTATTGTTATCAGCTAATCATCTACATCACCCAAATATTTAGACATATCAATATTACCATCTTCTTCATAACTTAAATATTTATTAATTATTAATATTCTTAAATATAGAAATTAAAGATATAAAAATTTACCGACTTGCAAATCTTCTTTTAAAATGCTGATAAATTCCTTCAACATACTTATTCCAGTTTAAAGGATCTAAAAAAGCTTCAGGATTATTTGGTTCTTCTCTATTTGAAGCCCTATATTTACTAAAAAAAGATTTACAAAATCTTCTTTTAACATCTCCTGTTAAATGACTTAATCTTTTTTTCTGAAATCCAGATGTTGCTGGAAATCTATTTTTAGATTCATGAGAATATTTAGCAAAAATAGGATTATTATAAGCAACACTATTCATATATTGAACTAAGTCTGAAAAACTACCTTTAGGAATATCTCCATTAACCAATTGTGCATTATGTTTTTTTAAAATTCCTGCTCCAAGATAATTAGCAATAATCTCTGAAGGATTTTCTAAATCCAGTATTTCACTAGGAACAAAAAGATTATGAATCCCATAATAAACATCTTCTAGAGGGCTTAAAGAAATTCCTCCAATTTTAAGAAGACTTATGTCGTTCTTTCTAATGTCCCAGTTCTTAGGAACAATTAACTTTCCAGGTTCTCTCCCTTCTCTTTTTAAAAGACTATAACTTCTATCTGCTTCACATCTTTCAATATCTAATTCTAAATCTTCATTATCTTCCGGATTATATAAAAAATTTGGTTCTGCCATTTTATTTTTTTGCAATAAATTCTAATTTCCAAGGCCCTAGAGAAATAACATCCCCATTATTTAATGAAACAGGAAAATTTGCATAAACTCTTTCTCCATTAACATAGGTCCCATTTTTACTATTATTATCAAAAATAATTGGTTTTAAACTGCAATCAATAAAGCAATGTTCTCTTGAAACATAACTATCATCAAGAATAGTTAAATCTCCATTTACTTTATGAAGCATTTCTTCTAAAAGACCTCTTCCAAGCACATTTCTCTCTAAATTTAACTTCTTTTTTGTATCTAACTCAGGATCATATACTGAATATTCCATATAAAATAAAAAATACACCCCTATTTAAACCTTTCTAAATATGACTAAAAAGTAGTAACAAATAAAAAATAACATGACATTTTCTCCATACTAAAAAATAGAATTTCCCCTATATCCCTCTTGATTTTCAGCTACAAAAAACACTTCTTTAAGCTTTTCATCTGCATAACTTAAAATTTTATAGAATGTTGATGCTATATCTTAAAAGATAGAGATTTCTTTTATGTCAAGAATTGAAAACCACATTCTTTAGAATGTGGTAAGATTACTTACTTTCAATTCTTGAACATCCTAAAAACAAAGTGCCTGCCACAAACCACATCCCTTAGGATGTGGTGGCACATTGTTTTTAGGATTATTAACAATGTAACTTTATCCCAACTTTTAAATAACAATTAATCTTATTTTTTATTAAGATATCAATAACAAATAAAATAGAATAATATTAATAAAAAATCAATAGGATTATGAATCATGGATGCTCGGGATTACATCAAATAAAAATAATCAAAAAAACAAATATCAATAACTTAAATTAAAATAATGGATTATCAATATTGCTCAAATTAATCAGTGTACAAATTTAATTAAAAAAATAAAATAATATATTCAAGGCAGACTTAAGACTATAAACTTTCATTTAATTAAAATAAATATTATTAATATAAAACAATTAAAAATGCAACAAACAATAAATTTCATTCCAATTGACTATGATTATTTTGATTTTCATGGTAAAAATTATGCAAAGATAATTGGAAGAACAGATAAAGGGAAAAAAGTCTGTATAATAGACTCTTGTGAGATTTATTTTTGGGCAATTTTAAAACATAAAACCTCCGAAAAAG
>CAZGSA010000019.1:0-12114 GCA_964528215.1 Candidatus Woesearchaeota archaeon | reverse complement strand
TATAAATTATATAACTCTATCCCCCATTATCTCTTTTATTTTTATCTACAAAAAATACTTAAAATTCCTAGAAACATAATCTAAATTTCTATATTACTAATAAAAAACTATTTTTTAAAAATCCTCGCCCCAATAATTCCATAAGCAAAAGTTGTAACTAATCCTCCAAATGCAAATTCTATCATTTCAGAAGATATCTCTCCATAATAAATATCTTTTAAATTATCAAAACTTTCAGTTAAGTGATAACCTGAAGGGTTTAGAGTCATATAACCACCTATTAAAAATAAAAAAGGTGTTGCACAAATCATTCCAGTAATTTTTTTATTTTCCAAAACAAAAGAACTTATCCCCTTAAAAACATTTTTGATAGATTTCCTTCTATCTTCCTGCTTAATATCAGACTCATTAGTTAAATTCTCTAGCCCTATATCCATAAAAAATTTAAAAATTAATAGTATTTAAATCTATTTATTGTAACCACTATTAAAGAACTACAATAGAAAGATTTATATATTCCTTACAACTTAATAAAACATGGCAAATAATCTATATTTGACAGCAGCATTATTAGGCTTAGTAGGATTAACAAACTTGACTAGTTGCGATTCTCCAAAATCTTTAAATCCTCAACAAACACAAACAGTGTCTACTAATACAAGAGATTTAGAGCAGAAATGTACTAATCTACAATCACAAAACACTGAATTAAATAAAAATTATCAAGAACTTGAAAGAGAAAAAAGAATAGATGAAATTGGCAAATATGCCTATGAAAAGAAATCAAGACTTTTGGAACAAAAACTTGAATTAGTTTATGAAACCTTAGAACCAGATAATCAAAATCCTTATTCTGCTGAAGAATTTCTACAAATTCTTAAATTAAATCAAATGCAAATTCTAGACAGTAAAAAACTGCAAGAAAAATGGAAAGAATTAACTGATAAAGAAAAAAGGACTTTTTATCTAGCATATTTAGACTCTGATTTGTTTTACAATTCCTTTGACAAAGAAAAAAAACAAGAATATGAAGAATTTCTTAAAGATGAGAAAAGTAAGATGGTAACAATTGCAGAAATAGCAAATGAAATTGGCCTTGTTTCAGAAAATAATTTAGACCCTAAAAATCCTCTTAATTTAGTTCTTTTTCAAACACTTTATGATTTTGATATAGGTTTTTAGACAATAAAACTATGAATTCTTTTTTCTAAATAAGCATTAATATCTATAATCTAAAAACAATTAATGTTTCATATCAAAATCTTTTTTAATAAATCCCTCTTAGTCTAAATAAAACAATTCTTGACCTAATATTTCTCTATACTTAAGATTATAGATTTTTTCTATATCTTCTGATACTCTATACTAAAGCAGATGTATCACAATTCAAAATTAGGTTAAATAAAAGGATTTTTAACACAGACTAAGTTTATCATTAAAATAAGTTATATTAACCTTAATCTATTTTAGTTTTTACATCACCCTTATTATCTAAACTTGGAAAAATTTCCTCATAACTTGGAGCATCTGGATTATTTTTAAAAAAAGTATCATACCAATCTCTTTTCTCAGTTTCATTCTTAGGATAATTTCCAAAAAAATCAATATTATAATGTATTGTGGGTTTTTCTGAGCCTAATTTTTCCTGCTTTGGTTTTACAGGAAGCTGAATTATATCTCCATAATCAGAATTAATTTCATGTTCTTTAACAGGCATTGGGACTCTAACTAATCTTTTACTAGGATTTCTAATTAAAATAGTTTTTTTATTAAATTCATAATCCATTAATTTTCTAAAATCATTATTATCCCCACTCCATACTTCATAATCTTCTGAATCTTTTTTCTTAATCAAATTAAGAGTATTTTCAATATTAATATGTTTTACTAATTCACTAGAATTTTCACCTTCTAACCAAACTTCATATCTTCCAGGTTTAATCTGATAACAAACAGAATCTTTTTCACTATCTTGTTTAGGATCAATTATATATTGTTTAAAAGAAATATCTCTCAACTCTTCTCTTGCTACTGGATAAAAAACTCCTCCATTATCAACATCTCTCTTAACAGCATTAATATCATTACTAGATTCTGCACCTATTGAATCTAAGTTTACAGCACCTAACCCAAAGAGTGTTACTGTTCCTGCAATCATTCCTACTAAACTTTTTCTAATGTTTCTCATTTTATTTAATTATATTTATTTTTAATTATTAAAATCAAAAAAACAAAGTTTATAAATCTTTGTATTTGTTACTACTTCTTAGAAATGATAAAAGAATAAGATTAAAATAATAATAGATATATACACTGGTTTCTGTTAAATGACATCTCCCACACATTTATGTTTGGGTTTACTTTATTAACTTTTCAAAAGGACAGCTTAAACTACGCTCTCTAAAGCTTAGCTTGAGTAGTATTACTAATACCACATCCTGAAGGATGTGGATTTACTGAGATGATTAAAGGATTTTATTTAAAGTTACCTTTTTTATAATTCTCATAAATCCCAATAATAGCAGGAGTTTTTTCCTTATCATAATTCATAGAATACCAGAAAAAATTTCTTAAAACATTTATTCCCTCAAAAAAACATATCTCTTTTCTTTTTGCATCATAACCAGGAATTTCAGTTATAACCACAGCATTCTCATTACCACTGCCTGTAGAAATAGATATTTTAGATTGATAAGGATAAGAATTAAGCATTATATCCTCTAAAAGATTATTAAAAACATTCTTTTCACCATTTGTTAACACTCCTTTATTAATTAAATAATTCATCTTTTCCATAAGACCTTCTATTAACTTATTCTTAGAAATTCCTTTAATAGAGCCTGGTTCTCCAATTAAAGTTGTAATAACAACAACCTTATCAATATCTTTAACAGCATTTTTAAATTCATCAAAGCTTAATATATGAGATTTATCTAAAACATTTTCTTTAAACTGATTTTTCTCAAAATAAAGAGTTGTTCTCAAGGCATCCCAAAAAAGAAATTTCTTAACAGAACTACTTACAGGCATCCATTCTTTTGCCCTTTTTTTAGCAGGAATAGGACATTTTTTTTCAGGTTCAGGAGGCTTAATAGGTGCAACAGGTTTAATAATTTCAACAGGAGATATTTTAAGATTATATTTAGCAATTATTTCTTTAATCCCTTCCTCAAGATGCTTTTTCACTTTTGTTTTAAAAAGAATAGATTGTTCTTTGCAATCTTCTGAATTTATCTTAAAAACAACTTCCTTACTTTCTTGAGGTTTTAAAGTAAAAGTCATAGGTTCAACAGAAAGACTGCTCCCTCCTTCTAAGACTACAGTATAATCCATCTCATAATCTTTTCTATTATTCATCCAATAAGAATGCTCAGTTATCTCTTTATCTACACAATCAAATTTTAAATCCTCTCCCTGTAATTCAGTAACAAGTTCTAATGAGGGAAATTCACATTTCCCAGATTTACATTCTCCTTTTTTTCCATCTATTTCACATACCTTGCCACTATTTGCATTAATCCAAAAAGGATTCCCTTCTTTATCAGTTTCACATTCTATACATCCAAAATCCTTTCCTTCGGGAGGATTATCACTACAATGTTTACAAACACCTTCATAACATTTTCCAAGGCGAACAAGATTACCTCTCTTAAGTTCAAGAGAACATTTAATATTATTAAACATTTTCCAAAAAGGAACTCCATTATTATCTGCATAACACATAATGCACTCTAAATCTTTTCCATTAGGAATATCTTTTTCATCTTCACCACAATGTTTACAATAACCATCATAGCAAACCCCAAAAGATTCTCTTTCTCCATTAACATCCTGAGAAAAACAACCTAAATAATCATAAGAATCCCAAAAAACTTGCCCATCCTCATCCAAATTACAATGCAAACATTTAGAAGATTTTCCCCCTGGAATTCCAGAACCACAAGAATTACACACTCCTTTTTTGCAAACCCCGAAATTCAACCTAAATCCATCAACTTCATTTATAAGACAAGGACTACCATCAGAATCATCTTCCCATTTAATATCACAATTATCATTAGAACAATGAATACACTCTAAATCCTTTCCCTCAGGAATAGGGGCTATACACCATTTCTCCTCTTCATCAAAAAATGAAAAAGTAGTATCTATTCTTAAAAAATCCTCATCTCCTTCATCAAAATAAAATAAATCTAAGCCTTCGGAGGTAAACTCTAAATCTGAATCTTCTAATTCATTAAATTCATGATTATTTTCCTGCTCATCTGGACTATTAAATAATCCCTTAAAAAAACTACAATCTATTTTCGGGCAACAACCTTGTCCTTTTGTTTCTTCTTCATCTCCTTCTTCAGAATCTTCTTCACAATTATTTTCACATCCACTTAAAATTTCTTTATCATTTTTACTAACATCACAACTAGCGCACATAACCTCAGTTTTAGGAATTCTACCTGCAAGAGTATTTTCAGAATCACAACCACTGCACCCTTGTTCTTGTTCAGATTCTTTATTACAAATACTATCTTCAACACAACCTTTTAATTTTTCATTAATCAGATTATTATAAGTAATACATTTATCTTCAGAACTCTTTTTTCTTGAAACTAAAATATCATAAAACCTAGGTCCCATTTCAAGTTCTCCATCCCTTTTAGACATTACCCTTATTGTATAAGTTCTATCATCCTTAAGATTTTCCAGATTCCCTATTTTAAACTCAATTGTTATGCTCTCCATCTTACCTACCTCAAGCTTATCTGCAGAAGTAATAACTAAATCTTCATCACCATAACTTGATGAGATTTCAAATTCACCTATCCAAGCAAAGTCATTTATAAATTCAAAACTTCCTGAAACCTCTGATTCTCCTTCTCCTAACTCTAATTCTAATTTGGGTTTTCTACCTGTAAAAGTATTTTCAGAATCACCAGCAGATTCTTCAAATCCTAAGGAGTTTCCATTTTCAGAATCACTTTCTTCATTATCTCCACAAACAATACTAGTATCTAAATAAATCTCACATTCACTAATCATATCATCAACTATCCCTTTAACATTGCAATTAGTAACCGTATCTGAACAACTATCTGACCCTCCATTCCAAAAATCTACAACACTAGAATCATAATTCTCATTTAACTCATATAAACTATTTAAAATATCTTCTTGAATCTCCTCAAGATTACATTCGCATTTTTTAGAAATACAAGTTATACCTTTTTCTTCTTGCAATTTTTTCTGCTCTAAAAGAGAATTTAAAAAATTCTTTAAAAAATTCAAAATATCTTCACTTTCAGAAGAAACAGCATAAATGCTATCTTGATAATCCACTATAAAAACAACTCCTTCTTTTTTTTCTAAAATATTTTCTTTATAATCCTCATAAATTTTAGTATTTTCTTTAATTTCAATAACTTCTAAATTTTCAGTTAAGTCTGGATTTTCCACTTTAAAATCTTCAATATCTTTTTTTGCTTTTTTACATTCTTTAGAATTCTTATCAAAACAATAATATAATAACAAAGGTTTAGAATTTGCTTCTTCATCCTCTTCATCTAATTCCTCCTCTGATTCTTCATCTTTTTCACCTATTTTAGTGCAATCCTTGCATTTTCCAGGACAAATAGGAACACAGCCTGCATTTGATTCTTTTGACACTGGACAAACCCCTCCAGGACAACTCTCAGGTGCAGGTAATGAAGGAGGACAATCTAATGCATCTTCTGGACAAGCCTCTCCAGAAACTAATTTTCTCCAAATTCCATTATCATTTATTAAACCTTCTTTACAAGGAGGTTCAACAGGAACTAATTTTAACTTAGGTTTTGGTTTAGGCTCTGTTTCTTCTGTTTCGTCTATTTCTTCTGTTTCTTCTAACTCTTCTTGTCCTTGACATTTTTCAAAAATACCTTCTAATCTTGCAAGAGTAGTTCCTCCAACAACTCTTGCAAATTCTTTTCCATCTTTATTAAGAAATACAAATGCAGGAATGTTATTAATACTATATTTTTGTTTTAAATTAGGATATGTATCAATATTAACTTTTTTTACTGCATGACCTTTTGCAACCAATTTTTCAACAGTAGGATTCATTGCTCTGCAAGATCCACACCAATCAGCATAAAAATCATACATCATACAACCAGATTTTAGATTTTCATTTATAGTATCGCCACTTCTGGTTATACTCTGTTCTCCACCAACATTTTCATCACTAGACAAATCCTTTTCTTTTACAAACACTTTATTAAATAACTCTTTAAAACCTTTAAAAACATCTAAAAAAGAAGGACTAACAGACTCAGGGATATCTTCTTCATCATAACTTTGAATATTAAATAATTTAGACTCTGTTGTAAGAAGAATCTTAGGATTTTCAGAAGTTTCAGGAGAATACATCTCTACATCTACTGCTTTTTTTATTACTGCTCCTTTTTCTAATCCGAGATTAGGAGTAAAAGTAATTTTAATAGTTTTTATATCTCCACCACCTATAGAACCTGTTTCATGTTTAATATCTAAATCAAAGCCAGTAATATCAGAGATTAAATAATTTTCAACAATCTTATAATCTAATTTTTCCAAACCTTTGTTTTCAATTTCAATTTCTCCTTTAACAACATCTTTTAAACTAGATTCTTGATTTAAAACTTCTGAGCTAATATCTTCAGAACAACTACAGCACAAACCACAATCAGTACAATCACAATCTTTTGGCCCCCCCTTAGTTGTTGTTTCAATCTTGCAAGTTTCACAATCTTCTGGTTTAACACAATCTCCTTCACTAATAACCTCTTCTCCAGAATCAGAACTAGAAAGAGTTCCACAACAAATTCCTTCTGGCTCTGGAAGAGAGTCTGTTGAAGAATCCCAAGGAGGTAAGAGTTGTTCATCAAGAATGCAAGGTTTTCTTTCTTTATATTTTTCAACATCAGAAATACATTTATTACTCTCCTCATCACAATAATCACAATCATTACAACCACCACAATCAATAGTTCCTCCACAACCATTATCAATCACACCACAATCATCATCTTCACAAGTCTTAGGTTCACAACTTCCCTTATTATGAACTAAAATCTCTTCTGCAAAATAATTATTAAATTGTTTTATTGATTTAAGATTATAAGTCTGAACAATTTCATTCCAACAATTAATTTCCTTAACAATCTTATAACCATTTTCACTAAAAATTAAATCTTGTTTTCCTAATTCTCCTACTAATAATTCTGGATTTTCTTTTAAAGTCTCTTTAGGAGAAATAGATTTCCAACCATTTAAAGTATAAACCGGATGTTCATTAGTTAATTCTAAATCTAAACCATCATTGAATTCAATCCTGCACATATGACTTCTAACAGGAGCTTCTAATTCTAAAACTTCTGAAACAACATTTATTCCTAAATCTATATCATAACTTAAAACACTATCTCCAATCTTAACATCTTCAATGTTTTTCTTATTTCCATCTGCCATTAAAATCTTTGTTCCTGCTGGAAAACAACTAGAAGGTGGTGTCGGGGTTGGTGGAACTGGAGAAGCAGTGCATTTACAAGTAGCCTCATCACAATTTTGCCCTTTAAATTCACCAGAACAAGCAATATTTAATTCACACTCTTCCACAAAACCAGGATTATTTCCATCTAATCCTTTTCCATTTGGAAATTGAAGAATTCCATCACCACAATAAGTATATAAACAATCATCAGAACACATATTGCTATTATTACCATCTTTCCAGTCATCACACTCTTCTCCTTCTTCAACAATACCATTACCACAACAAACACTCATCTCTTCACCAAAACAATAAAAATCTCCAGGATTAAAAGACCATTTTTCACCATCAGGATTTTTAGCCTTGCAAACACCCTGAATACAAACATCATCTAATTTTTTACAATTTTCATCTTCAATAGGACCTTCTTCTGAATAATCTTCTTCACACACTCTTAGCGATCCATATCCAGTCCTAATTTCATTGCACTTAAAATAGGTAGTTTCTCTATATACTGCATCCCTCTCATCACCATCAGAATCTATAGAACCACATGAAAAAACAACATCATTAACACAATCATCATCATTTTTACATCCAGGAATAATAAAACAAAAGCCCTCTTCATCATCATCCAAATCATCAACACAATTATCTTCATAAATAAAACATTCTTCTTCTTTTTTATTAACATCAGGCTCACAAAATCCTGTTTCAGAAACACATCTTCCACAAGAACCGCAATCTTCATCACTTAGACATCCAGGAACATTAAAACAAAAGCCCTTATCATCATTATCTAAATCATCAACACAACCTCTATCACCCATATCACATTCTTTACCATCTTTATCAATATCTAATTCACAATAACCAGAACTTCCACAAGTTTCACAAAAACCACAACTAAACTCCTGAGAACCTTGATTATAAGAAGATGTGGATTTAATCTCTGCACTTGAAGAAGAATAATCACAAGTATGAAAATTATCATATTCTCCTAACCCTACAGTTGTTAAACTAAAAAAATCCCAATCATCAGGTAATAACCAGTTAGAACAAGGCATTGAAATACCGCCTCCAGAAATACAAGGCATAAAAGGATTAAAAAGTTCATTTGAACAAATACTATTAGGCCCGCAAACAGATGCATTATCCATACAATCTAATCCATGATTTTCTCCACCTGCACAAGCAAAACCTTTTTCAAAACCACAAGCACTTCCTTCTTTACATACAAAAGGATTATCAGAACATCCTTGACCAAGAATTCCAGAAGAACTAGAACAATTATATCTTCCTGCCAAATATTCAGAACCAATTAATCTTATCCTAGAACCACAATCCTGATTTACTAACAAAGCAAACTTTGCATTTTTACTAATGGAACCCCAACGACTACAGGTTTCTCCACTAGGACAATCAGAACTTTCAGAACAAGGAGTTCTAGAACCAGAATTCCATGTTTTAATACATTTTCCACAACCTAAATCTTCAAGAGTAGGAATAAAATCATCAACCCATAAATCCCACATCCCTCCATAACCAAATTGACTTCCACTAACTCTTCCTGCATAAACTAAATTATAAGACTTTTCCAGATTTTCACAATCTTTACAATAAGTAGAACCATCAATAAATTCCATATTTTCTATTCCACTAGGGATTACTTCATAATCCAATACACCTATTTTATTCAAATCCTCACAAAGTAAATGATAACATTCATTTCTTTCACCTTCTAAGGGAAGTTTATCAACACAACCTCCTCCAACACATAATTGATTTTCTAAACAATCTTCATGATTAGTGCATCCTGTTTCAACAATAGACTCTTCAACCTGAAACAACCATTGAAGACTAAAAAAACTCTTTAATGCACTTAAAAATCCTTTTTCTTCTGGAGATTTATTTAATTCTTCTTTTCCTATTTCTTCTTCAACTCCTTGTTGTGCAGGTTCTAAATTAGAAACTGCTTTTTCACTATCTACTAATTTTAAATCCTGTTTTTCACTTTCTTTTTTATTTAAATTACTATAAACAAAACTCAAAACTAAAATTGCTATTAAAATAAAAATAATCCAGAAAACTAATTTAATTATCTTTTTCTCATCTCTCTTTTTTCTTAAATTTTTCTTTTGTTTTTTCATTATATTAAAAAGCTATTATTTATTATATAATCTTCTCCTATGCCTTTATATACTGGTTTTCTTTATATATTATTATATTCTTAAACTATTCAAAACAGTTCTTTAATTCTTTATCTGCATAATTCAAGGTTTTCTTTTGTTTTTTATTTAAATCTTTTGCCATTTTTTAAATTTATTTTTAACTTGAAGGGTGACTACATCTAGTTCCTGTTAACCACCCAATCCATTCCGCCTGAGCATCCCCAAGATTATCAAAAACATAACCTTTTACAATAGCATTTTCCCAAGCTTCTTTTGTATTTCCATTATCTACTGCTATCTTAGCAACCTCGAAAAGTTTTTGTTTTCCTTTACATCCTCCTCCTCCTAATCCTATTAAATATTCTGTAACAGCCATTCCCTGAGCATACAATGGTAAAATATCTGTTGGATAATCTTTCATTGCAAACATTTTATTAAAAGAAATCCCCCTACCTGTTTGCAAAAATTCAATAAGCCCGTTATTATATTTATTTCTCTCAGAACAAGATTCTGTAGAAGTAGACAATCCTTCCTCAATCCATCTTGGTAAGGGAGCTCTAAAAACAGAGGCACTAATCATATGCTGAACTTCATGAGGAATAACAGAATCAAATAACCTTTCTTCACTTCCCTGAATATTCATATTCCAACCAAAAGCTTCTCCATTATCAAACATAAAAGTTGTTGAACCTCCGGCACCTAAATTAAGCCCTACAATAATATTTACATTTGCTCTTTTACTCCAATCCTTACCATAAATAGCTGTTTCTTTATCATAACCTAAGGGATGACCAGTCGATTCAACTGCTTCTGCACATCTATAATACTCTAATGCAAGTGCTGCTTTTTTTCCAAAAACTTGCAAGTCTGAAGTCTTAACAATAAAATTAGGAGTAATTATATTATTATTTTGAATAACAGGAATAATAATCCCCTTAGTCCCTTTAGGTTCTAAAATAGTTCCACAAACTTCTTTTATTTTTGCTTCACAACTATCATCTTTTTCATCAGGACAAGAATCACAACTTAAATCTTTTTCTTCATTATTCTCTTTTTCTTTATTATTTTCCTCTCTTTCACACTCTTTTTTAGGAACACAATCATTCTTATCTGCAGAAATAACATGAATTATTATCTTAGTTTCTGGTGCAGAAATACTATCTCCCCTATGAATAGGGGTATAAATTGATTCTGTTCTAAAAGTTACTATTCCTTTTTCATCTCCAACAGCAATTACCTGTTCAAAAGTTTGTTTTGAATTAGGAGCAATACTAACTAACCCTAATTCTTTTTCAGAATCCTCCCCAGTAATATCATAGATTTTAATATCAAGTTTATAATCTAATAATGTATTTGTAAAATCTAATTTAATTTTTTGATTTGTATTTGGAAGAGATTTTAATTGATATTCTTCAATACCATTTACTAATCCTTGTTTTTTTTCAAAAACAGGTTTTCCATCAAATTTCTCTTCACAATAATTACATTCGCATTCACATTTTTTATATTCTAAAGAAGTTGTCACAGACTCTGTGCTTTCATCTATATTTCCATCATAATCAGTTTCCCAACATGTTTCTAGGGTTTTTACAGTTATACAAGCTTCATCTTCATTAACTTCTTCTTCTTCATCTTCAAGAACACACTCTCCTTCTTCGCATTTTTCTCCTTGTTTACAAGGTTCAAATTTCTCTTCTTTTTCAAAAATCTTATGAGGTATGCAAAGTCCTTCAACAGCACAATCAAAAGTAATAGGAATCAATTTAATAGAATTAGGATTAGCTTCATCACATTTTTTTTTCTCATAATCATAAATTTTACATTCATCATTAATCTTACAATCAGGTTTATCATCAAAAAGATTTCCACTAAGTCTGCATTTATATTCTGAAGAACAAATTAAAGGTCCTTTACAATCATTTGTATCAATACATTCTATACATAAGTGTGCAAAACATATTTCATCCTCACTACAATCCCCACAATAAAATGTATTACCTTTTGAATCTATTATTTCTCCACATTTTTTTGTATCATCTTTTTCATTAATACAAACTTCAGGAATTGGCAAGGCAGGAGTTGGTTTTTCTGGATTAATCAACCAATCCCAACTTAAAACCTTTTTAACAACATTACTAATACTTACTAAAAAACTTGGACTTTCTTTTTCAATAGGAATAGAATTAGAATCTTTAATATTATTCTTCTCAGCACTAACTAAAGAAAAACTAACAAAACAAATGCTTGAAAATAAAAAAACAATAATTAATACACCAACTGCGAATTTATATTTACCTTCTTTTTTCATAATTCTCTAAGGAAAAAGTGGTTTATAAATATTCTTAAAAAATACTGCAATATATACTCTCATAAAATATGTCATAAGCAACTAAAAATTAGTTCTAGATTGGAATTCAAAAAGACAATTCTAACTTGAAT
>CAZGSA010000018.1:0-12566 GCA_964528215.1 Candidatus Woesearchaeota archaeon | reverse complement strand
GGTTTGTAAATTAATATATGAAGGAGATCTTTGCCCTGTTTGTGGAAAAAAAGATGTTTCAGATACTTTTAAAGGCAAGGTTGAAATAGTTGATCCTGAAAAATCAGAGATAGGCAAAGAGTTAAAAGTTAGTAAAAAAGGAATTTATGCAATTAAATTATAAATTGATAAATCTAATATTAATAACTTTTAAAAATTTTAAGCTGGGTTGAGGAATCTTGGTTTAAGATATAGATTATTAAAATAAACACAACAAATCAAAATGAAGATAAAGATAGACAATAGGAATGAATTATTTAAAAGACAGGAATTGGTTTTAGAGATAGAATCTGATAAAAATCCTAGTTTTATAGATGTTCAGAAAAAAATTGCTGAAGAAATTAACAAGCCTGAGGAGAATATTGATGTTTTGAAAGTTAAGGGTGGTTTTGGTAAAAATGTTTTTGAAGTTGAAGCTAATGTTTATAATTCTAAGGAAGAATTAAATAAAATGATTGATTTAAGAAAAACAAAAAAAAGCAGATGCAGAAAAGAAAAAGGAAGAAAAAACTGCGCCTGTTAAAGAAACTGCGCCTGTTGAAGAAAAGAAAGAAGAAGTAAAAGAAGAAAATTGAGAATTTAATTTTTCGATTATATTTATGTTAAAATTGAAGTTTTCTATTATATTCATGTCTGAATTGAAGTTTTTAGGAGATAGTAGATTAATTGTTTTTAATTCTTAAAAAATCAAAGATTATGGAAAGAGATTAATGCATTGTTTTTTTGATTTTAGTTTTATTAGAAAAAGGGAAAAGATTATAAATATTAAATTCTTATGTGAATTATGAGACAAGGGACTTTTAATAGGATTGAAGAAGAGATTAAAGAGGATGTTGAATATTTTGAAAAGTGGATAGTTCATAGAAGGAAGTTTTTTAAGAAATTAGGATGGGTTGTAGGTATTATTGCTGTCTTGTTGATATTTTCTCATTACTATCTTAGGATTAGTGGGGTGGGAGTTTGATTTAATTTATCTTTTGAATATATAAATTTTGAGGTTGGGGGGTTAATCTTCTATAGAAAACATTTAAAAAGCCTTTTTATGATTTATTTATATAGATAAAAACTATTGTATTATAAAAGATAATAATACTAATAATGTTATAGGGATGAGGGAGATTAACAAAATATAAAAATAAAATGGCAAAAGAAAAGAAAGGAAAAAAACCACATAAGAATAAACCAACTAGCAAAAAGTATAAGAAATATAGGATTGAAGGGGATAAAATTATTAGAGAGTCTAGTTGTCCTAGGTGTGGTAATGGTGTCTTTTTAATGAAAGCTGAAGATAGATCATATTGTGGAAAGTGTCATTATACGGAATTTATTAAGAAAGAAAAAAAAGATGTTGTGGAAGAGAAAAAAGAGTAGATTTTTAGATAGTTTTTGTTAGTATAATTGGTGTACAAATACTATGAATTTAAGAGTAATAGATAAACAATCTATTGATTATTCCTAGTAGTTTTATAAGATTTTAAATTCTGAAGATAGAAGTTATAGGGATATGAAATATATAGGTTTATTAATTTTCTAATAGAAATATTTGGTTTGAAAACGATTAAAGAAGATATTTATAAAATAGTGCCTGATTTTAGACAGGTTTATTTTTATTATTATCCTCTTTTGTTCTTTAAAGAATATTATATTGATTGTTTGATTTAAGATAATCCTTGAGACAAGGGTCAAGATTATGAAACCCGAGAAGGGTCGGTGTCACACCAGAAAGGTATGTCCTGACTCTTCTGGGGAAAAAGAGGTGATAATATTTATAGGTAGTAGTGGTATTTAAATCTTTCGGTATTGTTGTAACTAGTTAATGACATCAGGTATACTGGTATTTTGAGTAATTTGAAAGTATTTATAAATCTTGTTTTTTTGTATGTCCTATGGACTTTAAAAAGTTTTTGCCTGAAGAGGTTGATAATACCAAAGAAGAGATTGAAAATTCAGAGATTATAGTGTCTAAAATATTAAAAGCAGATGAGAAAATCAATCAAAATCAGTTTTATGGAATAATTACAAGTAAAAAGTCAGACTGGCAGAATATTATTTATGACCTTATTCATACAGAACAATTAGACCCTTGGGATATTGATATTCTTATTTTATCTAAAAGATATTTTGAAAGAATTCTTGAATTAGAAGATGACCCTGATTTTTATATTTCTAGTAAGGTTTTATTAGCTGCTTCTTTATTGCTTAGAATTAAATCTGAGTTTTTGCTCAATAAACATATTCAGAGTATAGATGATATTTTATTTGGTAAAAAAGAGGAAACTAGGTATGTTACAGAGAAAATTGAGATTGATGAAGATGATTTGCCTATTTTAATGCCTAAGACCCCTCTTCCTAGATTAAGAAGAGTCACCCTTCCTGAATTAATGGCTGCATTAAATAAAGCAATCAATACAGAGTCTAGAAGGATTAAAAGAGAAGTTGCTATTAAAAGAGCTCATAAATTATCTCAGGTAGATATTCCTACTTTTAGAAGAATTGATTTAAAAGATAGAATCAAACAATTTTATGCAAGAATTTTAACTTCTTTGAAAAAGAATTCTATTTCTGATAAAAAAGAGTCAAATAAAATTGCATATTCTAATTTAATTGGGACTAGTAGAGAGGAAAAATTAGCTACTTTTCTTCCATTGCTTCATTTAAGCAATAGCCAAAGATTATGGCTAGAACAAGAGGTTCATTTAGAAGAGATTTGGATTTATCTTTATGAATATTTTAATAAAAATAGTGATAAGTTTATTGAGGAGTTAGAAGAAGATATTGAAGAAATGAAACAAGAATTAGAATCTGCTGAAGAAGGTATTGAAAGTGTTGAAGGAGAAAATTTGTCTGGACTGGAAAAAGCGAGATTAAAAAGAGAGGAAAATAAGAGAATGCAAGAGGAAATTGCTAAAGAACTTGCAGAAGAATTAGGTATTGAGATTCAACAAGATGTTGAAGATATTAATAAAGAGAAAAAAATTGATAGTATTACTGGTTTTAGTGAAGAGTTGGTTTAATTTGAATTAATAAGAATTTGATATTCTTTCTAAGAAGTGGTGCTTTATTTTTTTATTTGGATTTTAATCCTATTGGAATCTCTCCAGTATCACAAGCACGGAATTTGTCTTCTAATTCTTTTTTTTGTTTTATATAATTATAATCTCTTAAAACAAATTGATAGTTATTTTCTCCAATTGTTATATAAGTGTTGTAATTAATTGATATTCCTTTTTGATTTTTCTCTCCAATTGGCACTGGTATTTGAAGAGGATTTTCTTGTGTTCCAATATACATTTCAGAAGCATTAGGAAGTCTTTTTAATTCAATACTTTCATTTCCTCTTTTTCCTAGATGGATTATTAGTGCTTGAAGTTTAGATACTTTTGTATCTTGTGCAAGAGTTATTATATCACAGTTTTCATCTCTTCCAATAATTCTTTCTTGATAATCTGCTGGAAGTTCATGTATTTTTTGAGTTATTAAATCTTCTAAATATGCTGACTTCATATTAGTGTTTGGCATAAGAACATTATAAATATTTATATAATGTGATTTCTATAAATAATCAGTAATTTAATATCTATTGAGCTATCTATATTTGATTGAAAGGGTTAGTTTAGGGTTTTAGAAGATTAGGTGTTATTGAGATAATAAGGGTTTATTGAAAGTGGTAAAAAAACAGATTATAAAAGCATATGTTTTGAAAAATGCAGTTGAGCATAATGGTAAGGCTGTTGTTGAGAGTGTTATTCCTGGTTTATTTAATCATGGTTTGAAAAAGCAAAAAATTAAAGAAACTCTACCTGAGATAAAGGAAATTGTTCAGGATATTAATAGGTTTAATATTGATGAGCAGAAAAAACAATTTGAAAAAGTTAAGGATTTAATTGGTCATAGGGTTGTTAGAGAGGGTTTGCAAGAACTTGAAAATGTTGGCAAAAATGGCGTTGTTATGAGATTTTCTCCTAGTGCTTCAGGGCCTTTTCATATTGGTCATGCTTTAACTGCTAGTTTATCTTATCTTTATTTTTTAAAATATGGTGGAAAGTTTTATGTGAGGATAGAAGATACAAATCCTGAAAATTCTTATAAAGATTCTTATGGATTAATTAAACAAGATTCAAAATGGTTGTTTCAAGATAAAGCAGAAATTGTTATACAATCTGAGAGAATTGATATTTATTATATGTATATTGAAACTTTACTAAAGAAAAATGCTGCTTATGTTTGTACTTGTAGTTCTGAAGAGTTTAAAAATAATTTTGCTTTAAAACAAAAAGCATGTCATTGTAGAAGTTTGGATGTTCAAGAAAATTTGGATAGGTGGAAGAAAATGTTAGGAATAAGTAAGGATAAGTTTGAACAGGGAGAGGCTGTTGTAAGGTTTAAGTCTGACATGAAACATAAAAATATTGCTATGAGGGATTTTCCTCTTGCTCGTATTAATGAGACTCCTCATCCATTGCAAAAAAATAAGTATAGGGTTTGGCCTTTAATGAATCTTGCTGTTGCTGTTGATGATATGGAAATGAAGATGACTCATATTATCAGGGCTAAAGACCATAGGGATAATGCAATAAGACAGGAAATGATTTTTAAGGTCTTTAATAAACCTTATCCAAATGTTTATTTTCTTGGAAGGATTCATTTTAAAGATATGGAATTATCTACAACAAAAATGAGATTGGAAATTCAGGCTGGGAAATATAGGGGGTGGGATGATGTTGCTCTTCCAACTATTCAATCTTTGAAAAGAAGAGGGTATAAACCAGAAGCTTTTTATAAATTTGCAGAGCAGATTGGTTTAAAAGAAGTTGATAAAATAATGGATAAAAAAGAGTTTTTTCTTTTACTTGGAAATTTTAATAAAAAAAGCAAGTGAATTGGAATTGATAATGTCAAGAAGTAACTTATTTATGTCAAGAATTGAAAACCACATCCTAAAGGATGTGGGAGATTACTTGTCTTCAATTCTTGAGCATCCTAAAAACAAGTGCCTGTCACAAACCACACCTTAAAAGGTGTGGTGGCACATTGTTTTTTTGATTTTATTATTTATTTTAATAACTTAATGTAATTTTGACAGATTATAAAATAAGTGTTATTGAGAGATCATGGGGTTTATATTTAATGAAGTATTAATTTGAGTTGATGATTGAGATTATTAGAGTGAGAAGTTATTGAGATTTATTAATCTCTTTCTAAATCTTCTTAAGTTTTCATAAAAATGCTAAAATTTCAACGATATTTTTATAAATTTAAAACAAAAATATTTATAAAGGAAAATATCGTGGATAATATAGACTAAATAAATTATTATTATTATTATTTAGCATTTAAAAGAGGAGTGAAAGGAGGTAGATTAAAATGAAAAAAGCACAGTCGCAAATTATTACAACAGTCCTAATTATACTATTAGTTCTTGCAGCAATCGTTATTGTATGGCAAGTTGTTAGAAGTGTTATAGATGCTGGTGGTACTCAGATTGGATCTGCTGAAGATTGCTTTGGTATTGCAATGGAAGTTGAAGCAAACTCTGCTAGGCCTGGTGAATTTATTATAAGAAGATCTGCTGGGGGACCAGAGTTACTAAATAATCCTACAGTAATTATAATTGTTGATGGAACTACTGATACAACCGCATCCGGCGCACTTACTGCAAATTTTAAAACACCATTAACAAGTGAGTCTGTTGCAATTTCTGGTAATCCTGGAATTGTAGAAGCAGCATTGAAATTATCAAATGGAGAGGTTTGTCCTATTGCTGGAAAATGGGAAGATGATGGAAGTAGTCCAAGTGGAGCAAGTTGTGATGCTACACATTGTAGTCTTTGTACAACAGAACCGGCATGTACTACTGCAACATGTATGTGGGATGCTGGACCAGACTTAGTTATTGGAACTGCTGATGACATAGGTTGTATGTAATTAATTTTTTTTTTATTTTTTTTTATATGTTTAAAACCACATTCTTTAGAATGTGGTTGCATCTATAGTTTTTTAATATGAAATATCTTACTTTTATATTGTGTATGCTTTTGTTTTTAAGAGCTACTAAGAAAGCTCATATTTTTAGGTGTGAGGGGATATTATCTTAATAGTAGAAGGAGAGTTATCAAAACCTCTAAAAACTCTTTTTTTTGATTAGTTTTTTTTTGAGATTGTTTAAATTGCTGACTTTTTTGTTTTTCTTACTTGTTAAGAAAAATATAGTTTTTTCTTTAATTTTTCTTACCTGTTATGAAAAGGTTTATAAATAATAATTTCTTTGAAATTAAATGGAAAAAAATAAAGATACTAGGGTGATTGAGAAGAGCGAGGAAGTTGAAAAGAAGGAAGAAGTTGAGAAGAGCGAGGAAGTTGAAGATATTGATGATTCTGGACATCTTTTAGAAACAAAAAAAGATATATTGATTAAAAGTGCAAAAGAATATTATTATTCTGGAAATGATGAATTAGACAAAGAAAGATTTAACTCAGCAGTTGTTTTATTTTTTAAATCTTTAGTTGCTTTGGTAGATTTATATATTTTCCAGCAGACTGGAGAGACTCCTTCATCACATATAAGCAGGTTTAGGATAAGTAAAGAAAAGTTTTCAAATATTTATGATTTACTTGATAAGGATTTTCCTTTTTATCAAGATAGTTATGTTCAAATAATGACAAGAGAATTAGCAGAGGTAATTAAAAATGATACAAAAATTATGGCTGAAAAAACCAAAATTAGTTTATAGTAAGAATGTAATTGATATTGTTCAGTTTGGTTCTTCTATTGCTGAAAATGAAAAAACTAATAAAAAGAGTGATGAAAAGTCTGATGAAAAATTTAAAGAGATTAATGATATTGACATAGCAGTGATTTTTAATAAAATTTCTTTAAAAGAACAATTAATTGAATCTCAAAAAATAAAAAAACAATTACAAAAAATCTGTGAATTACCGGTGCATATAAAATCTTTTGATTTTTACAGCTTATTTGAGGTTTCAAATTTTTCAAGAGAGAGTGTTTTATCTGGAAAAAGTCTGTTGTCTGGAGATTTTTTTTCAAAGAGATTTGGATTTATACCTAAAATACAGATTTATTATTCATTAAATAATCTTTTGAAAAAAGATAAAATCAGGTTTAATTATATGTTAAATGGAAAAAAAGGAGTTTATGGTTTGTTAAGAAAATATAAAGGAGATTTATTAAAACCTGGTTTAATTGAGATTGATTTAGAATATGAGGATATTTTTGTTAATTCTATAAAGAAGTTTAAAGTTGATTTTAGAATTAGAAAGGTTATGATTGTTGAGAAATGATTAGTAATTAAAAGAGAGTTACCAAAACCTCTAAAAACTCTTTTTTTTGATTAGTTTTAGAAAGATATTAATAGAGAATAGGTAGGGTTATAATATAAGATAGAGTATATAATCTGTAATTTATAAGATAGAGCATATAAGATAGAGAGAACTTATGATTAGTTAAAATAATAATGTGAGTGATTAAAAGAACTGGAATTAAATCCCACCTTATATCTCAAGAATATACAGGTATTGTTAATATTAATAATTTGATAAATATTAAATAATAATGTTAAGAGATTATTAGCTAGAGAAAAATAGTTTTTGATTAGTATGGAAATATATAATAATTAATATTAGGAATTAAAAAAAGTAAGATTTAAATGTTTTATTAAATAATTAGGATTATTAATACTATGTAGATTAGGAAAAACATAAAATGAAAATGCCAAAACTAGGAGAGGTTAGAAAGCCGAGCAAGACTCTTGCAGGTGTGACTCCTATTGCAGTGATGTGCAAACCTCGTAAATGTAAGCATGGAACATGTTTATATTGTCCAAGTTTAAATGTCCCTCAATCTTATACTCCTAAATCTCCCCCTGTTTTGCGGGCAGTTATTTTAAAATATGATTCTTTTAAACAAATTAAAAGCAGATTAAAAGCATTTAAATTAATGAATCATCCGACAAGCAAGATTGAACTAATTATTATGGGAGGTAATTTTTTAGATTATTCACTTGATTATCAAGAAAAGTTTGTTAAAAATTGTTATGATGCTCTTAATAGTAGGGTAAGTAAAGATTTGGAGAGTGCTAAAAAACTAAATGAGAAGGCAAAACATAGGTGTGTTGCATTATGTATTGAAACTCGCCCAGATAGTATTAATAAAAAAAGTATTAATAGGATGTTGGGATTTGGTTGCACAAGGGTTGAATTAGGTGTTCAGTGTTTAGATGATAAGATTTATCAGTTTGTTAATAGGGGACATAATGTTCAAGATGTTGTTAATGCAACAAAGATGTTAAGGAATGCTGGTTTTAAAATTGGTTATCATATGATGCTTGGTTTGCCTGGGTGTAATGTTATTAAAGATTTTAAAATGTTTAAGATGTTGTTTAAGGATGAGAGATTTAAACCAGACCAATTAAAGATTTATCCTTGTCAAGTTATTAAAGGTGCTGTTTTGGAAAAACTTTATGAAAAAGGAAAATACATTCCTTATTCTCAGAAAGATGTTCAGAAACTTATTATTAGGATTATGAAGATAATTCCAAATTATTGCAGAGTTATGAGGGTTATGAGAGAAATTCCTCCTGATTATCTAACTGCAGGTATTTTAAGAATTGATTTAAGAAAAGATATTGAAGCTGAATTAAAAAGAGGTAAGAAACAGATTAATGAAATAAGGTTTAGGGAAATTGGATTTGCTATTAGAGATTTAGGTAAGGGAGAGAAGATTAATCAAAAATTGGATTTAAAAGTTAGTAAATATAGGGCAAGTGAAGGTGAGGAATATTTTTTAGAAGTAATTAATAAAAATAATATCTTATTTGGGTTATGCAGGTTGAGGATTAAAGATAATGAGTGTGAGGAAGATAAGGTTGCTTTTGTTAGAGAGCTTCATGTTTATGGGCAGGCTCTTGGTATTGGAGAAAAAGCAAAGTTTTTAGGACAGCATTCTGGTTTAGGTAAATGGTTGCTTGGAGAAGCTGAAAAAATTGTGCAGAAAAAGGGGATTAAGGAATTAAAAATTATTTCTGGAGTTGGAGTTAGGGGATATTATAGAAAATTAGGTTATAGGCTAGACAATAGATATATGATAAAAAAGATGTAGTAATTTAGTTAATTTTAAATATAGATAACCTTTTGTTTATTTATGGTATTTATAGAAGGAGATATTTCAATTAAAGAAAGAATTATTTATTTAATAATAGGGATAATTATTGGTTTAGGTATAATTGGTTTGGGCTATTTGTTATTTATAAAATGAAAAATAAAAACAAGTCAAAAGAAAAATTAGCCTGGATTTTATTAGGCATAGGAGTTGTAGCTATAATTCTTGGGATAATAGGGATTTTGCTGTTTTTTTAAAATGGATACTTTTGATTTTTTAAGATTAATAGGGATAACTACAAGTTTTATAGTTCTTATAATACTTTTTTTATCGAGTTATAAAACTGTATGTTTTAGTTTAAACCAAATATTAATCACTTATTTTTTATTAATGTATTCTATAATAGTTGAGATAACTTCTTTAATTTTGAGAGAACATGACAATTAAAATAATTAAAAAAACAGATTTTAAAGATGATGTTAATCAGCTAGAGGTTTGGGATTTAGTAAAAAGTGGTTTTAAACCTTCAAAGTCTGTTATTGATTTTTTAGATGAAGTATCATTGTCTAATAAAAGATTATTAAAAATAATAGATTTAGGTTGTGGAAATGGAAGAAATTTTGTTAAAAAAGATAATGTTAAATATTTTGGGATTGATTTTTCTGAAAAACAATTAGAAAATGCAAGGGAGTATGCTGAGAAAATTGATATTGATGTTGAGTTAGTTAAGGGTGAGATTGACAAATTAGATAAAAAAGTTTTTAAAAATGAAATGTTTGATTTTGGTTTATTTATGGGTAGTTTGCATTGTCTAGAGAGTGGGGAAAAGAGAAAAAGGGCTGTTAAAGAGTTTTATAGGGTTTTGAAAAAAGGTGGTGAAGGATTGATTAGTGTATGGGGTTCTGAAGATAAAAGATTTGATTGTGTTAATAATCATGGAGATATTTATATGAGCTGGGAAAGAGATGATAAACAATATTTTAGATATTATTATCTTTTTTTTAAACAAGAGCTGATTAATTTATTGGAAGAGTCTGGCTTTGAGATTTTAGATTTTATTCATGGTGAAGATAGGTTTTCAAGGAAAAATTGGGTTATGAGAGTTAAAAAATAGTTATTGAAATGTAGAAGTATTTATAAATTTATTAATATTTTTTTTTAACTATGGGGTTGTTTAATAATAAAAGAAATAGAGAGAATGATAAATATTTTGTTAGAGAAAATGGAGATTATTATATTTTAAGGGTTTTGTTTAGTAGTAATGCTATAAAAGATAAGATTTGGCAGTATGGAGAGTCTGCAACAAGAAAAGCCCAGTATGTTTCTTCTGAATTATATAATGAATTAAAAAGACATGAAGAAGCTGGTGATTTGCAAGAAGGTTTATTAAAAAAAGTTTTAGAAGATGATTCTCATACTGTTTCTGGAGGTTGGATTATTAAGCCTGTTAAACAAGAGGAGAAATATGTTCTTAATGAATTTGGACCGATTATTAGTATAAAAGAAGGAAAACCTCCGGAAGTTAAAACAAAATCTTATGGGCCTGATTTAAATTCTTAAAATAAGATTTTGATTAGATTTATTAAATGCCTGAATTCTGTTACTTAGTTTAAATAAAAGCATTTATTAAGTAGTAATTCTGATATGTCTTATGAGTGTTAAGAGACAGAATCTTAGAGAATATAAAGATAGTCATAGAAAATTCATTCTTATTGAAGTATATGAACAAAATGGAGATGTTATAGAGGTTTTAAAATCTCGTTCTATTTTTAGGGAAATTTCTGCAAAAGATAAAAAATATACTAGTGAAGAATTTGTAAGTCTTGATTCTAAAGAGGGAGATAGAATTGCTGTTCCTATCCCTTTAGAAGGAGCTTTTGTTTCTGTTTCTAAATATAATGAAATTGCAGAGATTTATCAGAGCTTAAAAAATAGAGAAAAATCAAAAAGCAGGGCGAGGTTAGGAGAAGGAGAGTTAAAGGATTTAATTGATTTTGGAAAATTAGAGAATTATCAAGGAGATAAGGGGATTGTTATTTATTTAAATTCAGATAAAACAGATATTAAAAGAAGTGGCCTTGTTAATTCTGTTGATTCTGATTAATTTTAAAAAAAGAGATTTCTTAAGTTTAAGTTTTAAAGAAATTTCTAGGATTTTAGTAGGGGGTATTAATAGCATATAAATGTCAGAGTTATGAAGATGAGGCATATTAAATCAGTTTGGTAAATCCACATCATTTAGGATGTTGGATTAGTAATCCTACTCAAGCTAAGCTTTAGAGAGTATTTTAAGCTGTCCTTTTGAAAAATTTAATAAAGGAAACCCACATATTTATGTGTGGGATGTCCTATTTTAGAAGAATTTTTTATGATTCCCCTAATTCTTTTTCTAGATTTTTTATTTCAATTAATTTTTCTTTTCCTGTATTTAAATCTTTGAGTTTTAATTTTTTTTGTTTTATTTCTTCTTTTCCTATAAAAATAACTTTTTGAATATTAGTTGAATTAGCATAATCAAGTGCTTTTGTTGGTTTTCCATAAAAAATTTGTGCAGGAATGTTTAGAGAACGTATTTTATCTGCAACTTCTATTGCTTTTTTATCTTGATTAAGGGAAATAATCAGAATTTTTTTATTTAAAGGTGAAATATCTGTTAATAATTCTAGTCTATCTAATCCAAAAGAGATTCCTGTTGATTGAATATTATTAATTAAATATGAGCCTCCTGCTGCAATTGTTTCTTTTAATTTATTTTCTGATTTAACTTCAAAAATTGTTCCATTGTAGTAAGATAATCCTCTTGCAAGAGATGGTTGAAAATTAATCTTTATATTATATAAAGAGCAAAATTGTTTTAATTGTTTTATTTTTTCATATGCTTTGTATTTTTCAAAATAAGATTCTGGATTTTTGAAAATTTCAATAATTTTTTCTGCATTAAATTTTCTTAAATTTTCTTTTACTTCTTGTTCTGATAGTTTGTCTAATTTATCAATCTCTTTTATAATCTCTTGTTGTTTTTCTTTTTCTATTTTTTGACTATCTAAGATTTCATTTAACAGTTTTCTGTTGTTTAGGTTTATTGTTGCCTTTATTTTTAATTTCTTTAGAATTTCTATAATTATTTTTAAGATTTCTGCTTCTTCTTTTATACTGCTCCCTATAATATCTGCATCACATTGGGTAAATTGTCTCCATCTGTTTCCTGTTACTGGCTCATCTCTAAAAACTTCTCCTATTTGATATCTTTTGTAAGGGAGTTTTTTGTTTTTTGCTAGTCTTTTTAATTGAAATGTAAATTCATATCTTAATGCCAGTTTTCTTTTTCCTTTGTCCTGAAGCTTGAAAATATCAGATATTGCTTCGTCATTTTCATTGTTTCCTTTTACAAATTCTTCATATTCAATCACAG
>CAZGSA010000017.1:0-13013 GCA_964528215.1 Candidatus Woesearchaeota archaeon | reverse complement strand
TTATTGAACATCTTGTTTTTAAAGGCACAAAAAAAAGAAGTGTGAGCCAGATTCCTCAGGAGATTGAAGGAAAAGGAGGGATTCTTAATGCATTTACTTCAGAAGAAATAACTTCTTATTGGAATAAACTTCCTAGCAAATATTTTCAATTAGGAGCAGATATTTCAAGAGATTTGGTTTTAAATCCTTTATTTGAGAAAAATGCATTGGAAAGAGAGAGAAAAGTTATTTTAGAGGAAATTAAAATGTATCATGATAATCCTAGTACTTATATTTTAGAAAAAATAAAAGAATTGTTGTATGAAAAACCTTTTAATATTTCAATTGCAGGAACTTCTGAAAGTGTTAAGGGTTTATCTCGTAAAAAGGTTGTGGGATTGTTTAATTCTATTTATTCTACTAATAATATGGTTTTTAGCGTTGTTGGAGATGCAGAGTGGGATGATGTTTTAAAGGAAGGCAAAAAATTTCCTAGGATGAATAAACAAATTAATTTTATCCCAATAATTCCAAGAACAGGGGAGTTAATTGAAAAAAGAAAAGGAATTGATCAAGCTCATGAAGTTTTAGGTTTTCATATGCCGAGGTTAATTGATAAAAATAGATATGCTGCTGAAATCTTTGATTCAATTTTAGGGGGGGGTATGAGTAGTAGATTATTTCAGGAAGTTAGGGAAAAAAGAGGCTTATGTTATGCAATTAAAACTCATTTAGAACAATCTAAAGATTATGCTTATGAAATGATTTATGTTGGGACTGTAAAAGAAAAAATAAAACAAATAAAAGAGATCATTTTAAAAGAAATTAAAAAATTAGGGCAATTAAAAAAATCTGATTTTGAAGAGGGTAAGGAGAGATTGATTGGCCTAAGACAGATAAATAAAGAGAAGTGCGATACAACTATGATTGAATTGTTGCAGGAAGAGATTGGAGGAGATGCTGCTAATTATTATAAATATGAAGAAGATATTAATAGTGTTAAATTAAATCAGGTAAGAGAATTAAGCAAGTTAAAAGGTTGTAGTTTTGTTGCATTGGTTCCACATTAAAAATCTGATTAGTATTGATAATTAGTGTGTGAAACTTGAAGTTATTTTGGGGAGGATATATTTTCTTAATAATTGTTTTTTGATTTCATACAAATACCTTTATAAGAGATTTATTATTTATAATTAAAATGCAGATTATAAGAGTTAGATTAGTTAATTCAAAAGACAAGGAAAAGGGATGTAAAGAAGCACCTGTCGAAGTTTTGAAAGAATTAGGAAAGATAGATTGTAAAGAATCAAAAGAGTTATTTGAGTTTGATAAATTGAATTTAGAGGAAATTCATGTTGATTTAAATAATTTAGAAGAAGCTAATTATTTAATTTTTAAAAATAGTCTGGAAGCTTTTGAGAAAAATGACCAGGTTTTTTTTATTGGAGGAGACCATAGCATTAGTTATAGTGTTTGCAAGGCATTTGAGAAAACAGAGTCAAATCCTTTAATTATTTTATTTGATGCTTATGTGGATTGTTGTTTAAGCAAGAGAAAACAACCAAATAATCGGGAGTGGTTGGGAAAATTAATTAAGGAAGGGTTTAATGAGAGGAACATTATTTTGCTTTCTTCTAGAAGTTTTACAAAAGAAGAGATTGAGTTTTTAAAAGAGAATAAGATAACCCTGATTAGTATGGAAATTTTGCAAGAAGATTTAGAAGGTGTTTGTGATTTAGTTATGGAAAGGGCAAGGGGTAGTAGTGGATTTTATATTAGTATTGATATTAATTGTGTGGACCCTGGTTTTGCACCAGGAACAAATTGCCCTGAACCAGGGGGAATGAGTAGTAGGGATTTAATTTATTTTACCAAAAGATTGAAATTATTGGAAAATTTTAAAGGGGGAGATATTGTGGAGATAAATCCTAAATTAGATTTTAATAATCTTACTGTTAAGTTGGGGGCTAAGTTATTAAGTGAGATGATCTGAGAGGAAGTGTAAGGGATATGTGATTTTTTTTTGAAGAGTAGTTAATTATTTATTGGTATAATTTAGAGGTTTATTAAGAGAACGGTTAGGCATGTGAGAAATATAAATTAGAGTTATGGAGATTAGGAATATTAGCATTCTTTATAACTAAAAAGAAAATATAACTTAGAAAGTTAAACTGGTTTTAAGTATCTTTTGTTTCATATTGGTTGCTTTTAAGCATAAGTTTTTTTATAAACCTTGAAATGTAAATTATATTTTAATGGAAGAAAGAGAAAACATTAAAAAATCAGATTTTTTCGGGAGAGATTTTATTTCTATCGGAGATTTTAGTTTTAGTGAAATTAATTTTGTTTTAGATTGTGCTAAAAATGTTAAAGAGAATTTTAGAGATTATAGGGATAAAATGAGATATAAGGTTATGGCTCCTTTATTTTTTGAGAGTAGCACTCGCACTGATCTTAGTTTTCAGGCAGCTATGATTCATATGAGCGGAAGGTTTATTGATTTTGATGTTGAAACAAGCAGTGTTAAAAAAGGAGAAACATTAAGGGATACTGTTAAAATTATTGAAAGATATAGACCAGATATTATGGTTGTTAGGCATAATTTAGATGGTTCTGGAACTTTGGTTGCAGAGAATGTGGAGGTTCCCGTTATTAATGCTGGAGATGGTAAAAATCAGCACCCTACTCAGACACTTTTAGATATTTATACTATTAAAGAGATAATGGGAGAAGTTGATAATACAAAAATTGCAATTGCAGGAGATTTGAAATATGGAAGAACTGTTCATTCTCTTTCAAACGCACTTTCTCAGTATAAAAATTGTGAAATTGAATTTATTTCTCCTAGTTCTTTAAAAATGCCTATTGATTTGATAAGAAAATTAAAGCAAAAAAAAGTTAAAGTTTCACAATATGGCTTAGAAAAACTTGAAGATTTGTGTGGTTGTGATATTCTCTATATGACTCGGGTTCAGGAAGAGAGATTTCCTCAGACTAGTGAGGGGAAAGAGATTTATGAGAAAGTTTGTGAGCAGTATAGATTAAAACCAAGTATGCTGGAAAATGTTTCTAAAGATTTCAAAATAATGCATCCTCTTCCAAAAGTTAATGAAATTGAAACAGAAATAGATAAAATGCCCCAAGCTTATTATTTTAATCAAGTTGAAAACGGGCTTTATATTCGAATGGCTTTATTAGACTTAATATTAGGGGGGCAAGATGACCGATGAAGAATGGTTTGAAGAAAGTAGAGAAGAAAAGATAATAGGATATATTGAGAAAGGAGTTGTTATTGACCATATTCCTGTAGGAAGAGTTTGGCAAATAGTAGATTTATTAGGCATTAGTTCACAAAAAAATGGAAGAGTTAGTTTAGGAGATGGATATGAGAGTCATAAAGATGGAAAAAAAGGAATTTTAAAAGTTGAAGGAAAATTTCTTACTCCAAACCAACTTAATCTAGTTGCATTGGTTGCTGAGAATGCAAGAGTAAATCTTATTAGTGGAGGAAAAGTTAAGAGAAAGATAGATATTAAAATACCCCCTGTTTTAGAAGGGATTGTAGAGTGCCCTAATTTAGGATGTATTTCAAATAATGATTCTGAAAAAGTAGTTTCAAAAGTTAATTATGATTCTCAATCTCAGATTTTTAGTTGCCATTATTGTAGTAGAGAATTTGAAAAACAAGATTTAAAGTTTAGAGATTATTGATTGGTGGTTTATTAGTGATATGAGAACTGATTGTTTATTAAGTTATCGAGGATAGAATTAGTTCCCAATCAAATCCTTGAAGTCAGATTCTAGGTTAAAAATCTATTAAATCTTTAAAATCTTTTGCCTGGGATTTTAAAATCTCTTTTAATTCTGTTTCTTCTGCATTAATTGTGTTTTTGATTGTTTTAAATTTTTTTAAAAGCTGTTCTGCTTTTTTTGGACCTATATTTGGAAAAGATTCTAAAATATATTGTTTTTGTTCTTTTTTGTTTTTTGGGATTCTACTATGCAAGGATATTTTTGATAGAGGTTTAAGTTGTTGTTTTGCTAAAGTTGTTAGATAGTTTGCTGTATCTTTAGAATCTTGAGTAAAGATTATAGGGGTTTGATAATTTGTTAATATTGAGAGTAGAAATCCTCTAATTGAATTAGAATTTTGAAATTGATATAAATCTTCCATATACCCTTCAATAATTAAGAATCTTTGTTTGTATTTTTGCATTTGCTGTAGTTGTTGAATTAATCTTTTGTTAATCATAGATGAAATAAAATCCGAGGTTGTTTTTCTTTCAAGGATTATGTTTCCAATAAGATAATCTCCAATTTCTAGTTTGTTTATTACTAATTCTATCTGGTTTTTATTTTGATATTGGACTAGTTCTGCAATTACTAGTGAATTCTTTTCATGAATATCTGCAATTATTTTTGGTAATTGCATTGGTTTTTTTGATTTTCTTGTTATTTTTGAGAAAATGTTATATAGTGGCATTTTTATTTCTTGTTTTATTTTTCTTAAAAAAGTCTTTTTTGCTTTTCTTTTGTTTTTTTATCTTCTTCATCTTCAAGAGAAATTCCATTATCTAAATTTTCTTTTATATTTTGGATTGCTTTGTGCATTCTTTTTTCTTTTGCTATCGATGCATAATAAAAGATTTCATCAAGAGTATCATTTGTGATTAAGATAATTAGTTTTCCTTTCATTAATCTTGCTGTTCTCCCCCTTCTTTGAATAGATCTTATTGCTGAAGGAATGGGCTCATAGAATATAACTGCATTTACTTCGGGGATATCTAAACCCTCTTCAGCTATTGATGTTGCACAGATTATATTTATCTTTCCTTTTTTGAATTCATTCATTATTTCTTGCTGTTCTTTTTGTGAAAGTCCTGAATTTTGTTTTTTTGCCTGGCCAACAAAGACTTTTGCACGGATATTTTCTATTTTGTTTAATTCTTTTGAGATTTTAATTACAGTTTCTCTATATTGTGAAAAAATAATTAATTTAGAGTTTAGATTTTGTTTTATTTGTTGTTCAATCAGACTTTTTAATTCAAGTAATTTAGGATGTTCAATATTTTTTGAGATTAATTCATTAATTTTTATATTAGCTAAATTAAAATCTGGGTTTTTTATTATTTGTTTAACTGCCTTGGATTTATTTTGAGAAGCTTGTTCAAATATTGATTTTATATAGACTGAGGCTGTATGAAGAGTCTGAGTTTCTAAAAGTTCTATAAGATAAGATAACTTTAATGCCTGAGCACAGGCACTAGCTCCTGCAAATACATTAAAATTTTTCCCTCCTGAAGAAATTGATTTCATTATATTTTTTTGAAGTTCTAAAAGGACTATTTTATTTGCAGGTTTAAAAAGAAGTTTTCTATTTTTTAATTCTTCTATTTTTTTAGATTGTATTTTTTTTATTAAATCGGTTATTTGTTTAAATTCCTCTGGAAATTCTAATCTAATTATTTTAATTTCCAAATTTTGGAGGTATTCTTTAACATCTTCGCTATCCCTGGTTCTTAATTCAATGGCTTCAATTCTAAGATTTTTAGCAATTTGAGTAATTGTTTTTTTATCTGTTCCAGGAGAAGCTGTTAATCCGAGTATTTTTGGGAAATTAGATTGTTTTTGATATTGTTCTGCAATATAGGTATAGGCATAGTTTTTAAGACACCTATGGCATTCATCTTCGATAAGAAGGCTAACATCTTCTAGATTGTAGAGATTATTTTTTAGGTCATTACCAATGCATTGAGGAGTTGAAAAGATAATCTCAGAGGTTTCCCATAATTTTTTTCTTTCTTTTGCTTGAACTTTTCCTGTGAAAAGGGTTAATTGGGCAAATAGTTCTGGAAGATGTTTTTGAAAATATTCTAAATGTTGTTCTGCTAAAGGTTTTGTAGGTGCTAAAAAAAGAGTTTTAGAAGCAGGATGTTTCTTTTGAGTATAAATTGATAGCATTAATGCTATTAATGTTTTCCCAATTCCTGTTGGCAAAACTACTAAACAATTTTTAGTTTTACAATTCTCATAAATTTCTTGCTGATATTTTCTTGGTTTTATTAATTTTAGAACTTTTTCTGGCATCTTGTTTTGTATGATTTTGATAATATGTGGTTATATTAATATCTGTTTGTTTTGATTAGCGAGATGTTTGTTGATTTGAACAGATATACCCTGAGTTATTGATATATTTAATATCTGGTATTTATAAGGTTGAGCATATTAAAAAATAAGAATTAATCCGAGGGATAGTAAGAATATTGTTGTTAAAAAAGTCCAAGTTAAGGGGCTTCCAAAAAATACTTTTGAACCATCTAATTCACTTATTGGAATAAGATTCCATAAAGAATAGTAAATAGTATATTTAGTTATGTCTGAAAATAATTGAAGATTTGTTAAATATGTTAAGATTGCTGAAGAGATTACTAAAAGAAATAATGCTATAAATCCCCATGAAGCAATATATCCCGGATCTGAATCATTTATCATAGTTCTTCTTCTGTTTATTCTCCCATATCTTTTTAAAATTCTTGTTTTAGGAATATCTTCATAACTAAATTGAATAAGTGTCATTGGTTTTACTAAACCGAAAGTTAGTAAGGCTATAAAAAACGGAAGTAGTAATCCTATTGGAAAAGGTTTTTTAAGTTTTGACCTTTCATACCAAGCATATCTTTGAAATTCCCAGGATTTATGTTCTATTTTTAAATTAAAATAGGGTGCTGCTATTTTTTTTACAATAACTGATGTAAGAATAATAGTTGCAGAAGCTATAAATGGGATTATAAGTGTTAGTTCTGCAGTTTCTTTTTCTAAATTTGTTTTAAATCCGATTATAAATGTTAAGATTATAATCATAATCAGAATCCAGGTTACTTCTTTTTTTGTAAATTCTATTGTCATCTTTTGGATAGGATTAGTATTTATATAAATTTAATGGATGTTGATAACCCGGGGGATAGAGAGATATTCTACAGTCCTATTTTTAGAAAATATAATCTGAGATTATGAAGATAAATTGTATGGAAGCTTATTATCGAGTGTATAAAATTTGAGAAGATATAGGAGTTATAAAATTTTAAGGTATATTAATAAAATTAATAAAAGAATTGGGGAGTTTTTTATGTCTTATTTATTCTCTTTTTTACTTTTTTATGTAAGGTATAGGTAAAATAAAACTTATTTTATGTAGTAAGAAGGTAAAATAAAACTTATTTTATGTCACAGAAAAGTATTTAAATGAAATTGGTTTTTTCTAGAGATGTTAAAGATAAAAAAGATTACAGAGATTATTGGTAAAAAGGTGTATACAGACACTGGAGATTTTTTTGGAGAGATAGAAGAAAGCAATCTGGTTGAAAATAAAGTTGATAGCTGGAGAATAAAGATTGCAGGGTCAATGGGTCATTTTCTCGGAGGTGCAAGAGGTGTTATAATACCTCACCAGTTTGTTAAGGCTGTTGGTGATGTTATTATTGTTAGTAGGGCTAGTTTACCTTTAGATGAAGGCGATGAAACAGTTGAACAAACAGTGGATTTATCTGGGGAAAATGCTTTTGAAGAAACTTCTGTAATGTAAGATAATGGACCCAGTATTAATATCTCCTTTTTTTATTGATTATGTTTTACCCTTGATTTTAGTTTTTACATTGATTTTTGCTATTTTAGAAAAAACAAAATTATTAGGAGATGATAAAAAACAAATCAATGCCCTTATTGGACTGGTTGTTGGATTGATTTTAATTGCATTTCCATTTGCTAGAGATATTGTTGTTTTATTAATGCCTTTTTTAGCTGTTAGCGCTGTTATTTTATTAGTTTTTATGCTTTTATATGGATTTATAGTTGGAAAAAAAGATGGAGATGTTTTAGATAGGGGTTGGAAGATTGCCTTTGGAGCTATTTTAGCAATTGCTTTAGCAACCTTTGTTTTAATAATCTTAGGATGGTGGACTCCTATTTATGATTTTGTAGTTAATAGGGGAAGCGGACAGATTTGGATGAATGCATTATTGATATTAATTATCGCGGGAGCTATTATTGCTGTTTTAAAGGGCAGCAGTAGTAAAGATAGTTAATCAAAACATATATAAATAATAAAAACTAGATAAAATAAAGAGGAGTTAGGAAATTATGAATTTACTAATTTTATAATGAAAATCAATAAAAAAGGATTAACAGACCCGATACATTTATTAGTTGCTGTAATGCTTATTACTGGCGGTGTATTGTATGCAATTAATCTAAATAATTGGGGTTTAATTGCAGCTTCAATTGGGTTACTAATGGAGGCAATCAAACAAGTAATAAAATGATAACATCGAATATTGTAATAGGTATTGCAGTCATTGTATTAAATTTAATCCCTCTTTTATTAAAGAAATATAAATATTTATTGATTACAGCAATTTTGTCTTTAATATTAATGTATGGAGGTAATTTGTTTTAAAAATGGCATATTATGGTTCAATAGATATGATTTTACAGCAGTGGGCAGATATTGGAGTATTTAGGTATGTTCTGCCTTTTTTGATTATATTTGCTGTTATTTATGGTATTTTAGCTAAAACTAAAATTTTAGGAGAAAACAAGGGTGTTAATGCTACAATTTCTCTTGCAGCAGGATTGTTAGCATTGCAATTTGGGATTGTTCCTGATTTTTATTCTAGTATTTTTCCTTATCTTGGTGTTGGACTTTCTGTTTTATTGGCTGCATTAGTTTTAATGGGATTGGTTACAGATAAAGATACTGATAAGACGAGATGGATATGGTTTGCAATAGGGATAGTTATTTTTATTATTGTTGTTTTAGCTTCTGTTAATGAATTTGCCTGGTGGAGAGGATTTAATGGTTATGGGTATGATTTAGCTTCTGCAGTAGTGGTTGTCTTGATTATAATTGCAGTAGGTTTTGTAATCATGGGAGATAAAATACCTCGGGGAAATAATTAAAATGACACTAGATATTTCTGGGATTTATTTTTTTATGCCTGTATTTAGTTTTTTATTAGTTTTTTTAATTATTTATGCTGTTTTAGCTAAAACAAAAGTTTTAGGAGAGAGTAATGGGGTTCATTTGTTAATTAGTTTTATTATGGCTGTAATTTTTATGGCTTTTTCTTCAATGCGTCTTTATGTTGAGACTATTATTCCCTGGTTTATTGTTTTATTAGTGATTGTATTTTTAATATTATTAATTGCAGGTCTTGCGACTAAAAAATTAGATGATATTATGACAAATAAGTTTGCATGGGGAATTATAATTGTTTTTATTGTTATCCTTATTCTTGTTGCAATAAAAGTTTTTAATCCTGTATTGCATCCGGATTTAGTTATAACTGGCGGAGAAAATGGACCTGGAATTATTAGTCAGTTAACAGAGTTAATCACTGCGTCTAATGTTGCTGGAACAATATTATTATTAATAATTGTTGGAGCAGTTGCATGGGTTATTTCTCGTAAGTAGATTTATTTTTTTGATATATGGAATTCTTTTTTATTAATTTGTCTCTTTTAAGAAAAGGTATCTATATTTTATAAAAATTTAAATCATGAGGATGAATTGCTTGTTGTTTTGGGATTATTTATTATAGGTAGAATTTCTTACTCTACATTAGGTTATTAGTATTTGTTATCGAGTTTAGAATTATCTTAGATAATTTTCAAAATCATCTTTGGATTTATTTTTTCTTCCTTTTGTTTCTTTTTTTTCTAATTCTTTATTATCTTCACCACTTATTTTTTTTAAAGCTCTAATATTATCTGTAAGGGGATTGATTATTTTTGAAAAAGAATCTTGAGTTAATTGCATTTCTTTTGTTAAGTCTTGTAGACTTTTACTTTGTTCACCAATCTTTCCTAGAATCGCTGCTTGCAGGTTTCCAAAGGCATTTTCTATTTTTTGTAATCTTTTGTTTAAATCTTTTATTTCTGATTTAATTTCTTCTTTAAATTGTTTAAATTCAGATATTTGTTTTTTTATAGGGGAAGTTTTTTCTTCAACTATTTGTTCTGCTATATCATTCATTGTTTCAATATCTGCAGATTGAGGAGATTGATATTCTGGATAGTTTTGATAGGGCTCTTGGGAATATTCTTCTGGAGAATAATTTTTCGGAGGGTATTCCTCTTCTTCATTTTGATAATGAGGTGATTGTGATTGAAAATCTTCTCTTGTTTGTTCTTGTTCAGGAAACTCTTGAATTGGATAAGGGGGTTGTATTGGAAAATTATTTTGAGGGCTGTAGTTGCTTTCATAATTTTGTTCTGGAGGGTAATTTTCATAGCCTATTTCAGGAGTATTAGAATTAAGTTCTGATTTTATTTTTGATTGTGAAAGTGCATCATTTATTTCTTTTGGAGAGATTCCCTCTTTTCTTAAGAGGGGAATTATTTGAGATTCAGGAATTCCCTGTTGTTTCATCTGCATTACTCTTTCTAATGTAGCCATTTTATTAATACTTTATGTTTTTTATATTTATTAAGTTTTATGTTGATTATTTAACTTTTTTTTGATATTTAACTTTTTTTAGTAAGTCTATTTTTTTAAGGATTTAATCTCCTCCTTTACTATTTCCCTAACATCTTTTATTCTTGCAAGTTCTAGGGGCTCAAACATTTTCATTTGTCTCTCTAAAATCTCTAATTCTGGTTTTCTTGCAAAATTTCCTATTTCATTTATGATTCTTTTGTTTAATTGTTTTAGGTTTTTAATCTCCGATTCTATTTTTTTAATTTGTTCTTTGAATTCTAGTGTTTGTTCTTGAGCTTCTTCTTTTGTTGAAATTAGATTTTCTCCAATTAATAAAACTCTGCCTTTTATTAATCTCTGTTTTTCTTCTATTTCATTTAATCTTGTTCCAAATTCTGTTAAAAGAGAATTAATAGAATCTTGTTCATCTTGAGGGTATTTTTGTTTTTCCTTAGGCATTGAAAATCGTTGTCCATTCATTTTTTTTAATTTTATGTATTTAATAGTTTTTAGAGGATATATTTTTATTTATTCAGCAAAGTATCTTGTGATTTCTTAATTATTAATTACCTATTTTTTCTGTAAAAATAAGGCTGAGAGGGTTTAAAATTGTTTGGTATTATTATACATAAATTTTTATATGTTGATAAGCTTTTTTATTAATCTAAAAAAGACAGAAAATTATAAAATTTAAAATTTGGAGAAGTTTGCAAATGTTATTTAAATCAGGAACCCCATTATATTCTTATGAAATATCAAAAGAAGCTGGGCAGCAGGCAATTTATGTTAATTATCTTGGGGCTAATTTTGTTCCAAATATAGCTGCAAATCCAGAAATTATGGCAAGAACAATTGAGTTGTTAATAGAGAGCCCTAATATTTCTCGGATTGTTTTTGTTCAACAAAGAAATTATAGTTATAATTCTTCAGAAACTTTTCTTTTGCAAGAAATTGCAAATCTTTATGTTTATTTAACTAAACAAGAAAAAATACTTTCTCCTTCAAAACTATCCATTATGAGTTCTAAATATTTAAGTCAGAGATATAATAATATAAGTTATCTTTTACTTACTCTGAAAAGAGACCCTATTGCGTGTTATACTGCCTTAGGACATTTTATTGAGGATGAGAAAATAAATTTAAAGACTACTCTTGAGAATTTAAAATTAGATCAATTAAGTTATATAAGATTATTGGAAAAATTTAAATCTCTTTTAGAAGAAACTCAATTAATCCGCCAAGTAAAAGAGAATTTGGAAGGCTATGTTTTTGGTAGTAGGGATATTTATTATCACTTTTTTAGGCCGGATATTATCCCTAATTTTACTTTTACAAGATTAGCTGCAAGCCTACCAGAAGATGCAACAATTGTTGATCAGTACAATATTGGAAAAGATTATGATAAATCTGTTGTAACTATTCTAAAAAGAGAAGAAGATTCTAAGTATATTTATCATCTTATGCCTCCAGAATATTCTTTAGATGAGACTAAACAAGATTTATTAAATCTGGCTAGAAATGTTTTGATTGAACATCAACCAAAGGCAGAAGAATTTGTAGACTCAGAGAAAACAAGGCAGGTTTTTTTTAATGTTTCTAGAGATTTGTTAAGAGAATTGGCAGAATCTAAGAATCTAAATTTAAACTATAATGAGTTAAATAAGTTAGCGAGAATTTTAGTTAGACATACAATTGGTTTTGGGTTAATTGAAGTCTTGTTATATGACTCTAATTTGCAAGATATTGTTTTAAATGCCCCTATTTCAACTAATTCTGTTTTTTTGCGCCATCAGAAATTTGAAGAATGTATTACTAATATAATTCCAAGTAAAGAAGATGCAGATTCATGGGCTGCTAAATTTAGAATGATTTCTGGAAGACCTCTAGATGAAGCAAATCCAATTTTAGATACTGATTTAAATTTAGGAGATATAAGGGCTAGAATTGCTATTATTCAGCAACCTCTTTCTCCAAATGGTTTAGCCTATGCAATTAGAAGACATAGGGAAAATCCTTGGACACTTCCTCTTTTTGTTAAAAATAAGATGCTTAATAGTTTTTCAGCAGGTTTAATGAGTTTTCTCATAGATGGTAATAGGACATTATTAATTGCGGGAACAAGAAGTAGTGGAAAGACTAGTTTTCTTGGTTCTTTGATGTTAGAGATTATGCCTAAGTACAGGATTATTGTGATAGAAGATACTCTTGAACTTGATGTGGGAACAATGAGGAAATTGAGTTATGATATTTTAAGGATGAAGGTTAGAAGCAGTTTATTAAAAACAAGTACAGAAATTGGAGCTGATGAAGGTATAAGAACTAGTTTAAGGCTAGGAGATAGCAGTTTGATTGTTGGAGAGGTTAGAAGTTTAGAAGCTCAAGCTCTTTATGAGGCTATGAGGGTGGGAGCATTAGCAAATGTTGTTGCTGGAACAATTCATGGGGCAAGCCCCTATGGTGTTTTTGACAGGGTTGTAAATGATTTAGATGTTCCTGTTACAAGTTTTAAAGCAACAGATTGTATTATTGTTGCTAATCCTGTTAAAACTCCTGATGGTTT
>CAZGSA010000016.1:2045-13095 GCA_964528215.1 Candidatus Woesearchaeota archaeon | reverse complement strand
CTTTGATTTTGTAAATCATTTCAGGTGGTGACAAATGTGTGTGGGCAACACACTTATTTAGGATATGTCCTAATTTAAGAAAGAGATATTTTAAGGGACATTTTTGGAGCGAGGGATATTTTTGTGCAAGTTGTGGAAGTGATTTTGAGAAAGCTTATTCATATATAGAGAATCAGGAAGAACATCATAATCAAGCTAATCTCTAAGGACGCCATCCACTTTAGTGGATGGAGGATGTCACAATATAAATACTTCCTCAACATATTTAAGTTTTAGTGCTTTTTTAATTTTATGTGCTAATTCTAAAGAAGGATTATACTTCCCTTGTTCTAAGGAGTTAATCGTTTGCCTAGTTACTTCTACCCTACTTGCAAGTTCTTCTTGGGTTATATTTAACTTTTTTCGATATTCTCTTATTTTTGTTTTCATATTATCAGCTGTACCTTAGAAGTATCTTATAGGAGATTACATAAACTAAGATAATTCCACAAACAAAATAACTCATAAAATAAGAATAAGGAACTGTAATAGGTTTAATTCCATCTGCTATCATTACTATAAATGATATAAGTATAATTGCTAAGAATGTAACCTTTCCTGCTTTTGAAGCAATAAACTGCATTCTTTCATCAACTATTCTTTTTTTATTTGAGATAAGCTGTAATGTGATTATTGTTAACATAATAAGTCCAACATAAATAAGCCATGTTCCAACTGATGAAAAACCCAAGAATTTATTTCCAAGATTATAATACAAAGTCAATAACCCTGCTACTATTAATATAACCGCAAATCCATATCTCCAACCAGTCTGTGTTTTATTTTTTGTCTTCATAGAATGTAATATATTTTTGACTATTTAAATGTTTCAGGTTTGTAAAAAATATATTTCATCAATATTTTAAGGTGTATAATATCACTTTTTCTTGTTTAATCTGATTATCAAGAAAATTATTAGAATTATAAAAAATAATGCTGTTCCAAGATATAACAAAAAATTAGTCTCTGGTTCAGGAAAGAAAAATAAGGTTAAAATTCCTATAAGGATTATTATTGGTATTATTATTTGGAGTTTCATTTTTTTTTGCAAAAAACACTATTAGGATAATTATTAAAATATCTCCCTAGAATAATCCTATCAATTTAATTTGACATTAAGATTAAAAGAATCTTAAAATCTAAGGAAACTAGACATGACCACTAGTAGCTTTTACTTCAATTGCTAAAAATGCCTTACATTCGCCCATAAATTCTATCAATTCTTCTATTGCTTTATCTTCATACAAGTCAACCCTTGCCCGAATGATATATCTTTCATACAACCCCCTTAAAAACTTCCAAAAAGGATGATTCTCCCATCTATCTTCATAATCTTTAATTAACCAGACTTCAAAATTTATCTCAAACAATCCAGTATCCATTGAAATTTCCTTACCCTCTTTTTTAACTTTTATTTTTTTCATACCCCAGATATTCATCCTAACCTTAATCATATATTTAAAATAATCAGAAATTTTTCTTTCAGCTTCCCAAACAACTTGAATATCTTTTGCATCTCCAATAACTTTTTCAGTATAATTTCTTTCAGTAACATCATAATCTTCTTGTCTTAACCAGTCATATGAAAAATTATAGAAATCTGAATAACTAAATATCCCTCTCTGCTTAACCTTTCCCTTGTATAATCTATCTCTCTCTGACATATTTAACCCTATTTTTAATTTAAATTTACACCCTTTTTATGTAATTTAAAAGAAATCTTTCTATTTAAATATTATGTTCTTGGTTACATATCATCTCTGCAATTATTACATATTAAATTATCATCTTCATTAAAGAGAATATCAAATCTCCCACAATTCTCACAAATACCTTCTCTAATTTCCTTACCTGATTTTAGTTTTTCTAATCTTTTTACTTTTTCTGAATAATCTTTAATTGCATAACCTTCATGAGCAATTTCAAACAATTCTGGTTGTATTCTTAAAATATCTTTTTCTGTTAATATTCCAATAACTTTTTTATTAATTGTAACAGGAAGCCTTTTGAACTTTGCTTTTTTCATTTTTCTTAAAGCATCTTGAATATCTGCAGAAGGTTTAATTGTTGTAATTTTTCTTGTACAAACATCCATGGCTCTTACCTCTGAAAGATCTTTTTTCTTTGTCAAAGCCCACAAAATATCTCTTTCTGTTAAAATTCCTTTTAAAATTCCTTTTTCCTGTAAGATTAAGTTACCTAACCTATTTTTTACCATCAATCCTACTGCATTTAAAATCTTAATATCAGGCCTTACAGAAATAAAGTTTCTAGTCATAATATCTCCAACTTTAATTCCTATCTTGATATCATTTTTCATTATTTTCTAAAGATTTTTTAATTTTTATAGTTAATTATAGGATTTAACCATATTCTTTAATATATATTTTTTAGTGTATATTTTAGTTTTTATGAATCTTTAAAAGAGAAAGATGTTCTTAAATTTTAATTAAGAGATAAATAATGACAGACAAACAACCAATTTATATACTTCCCGAAACTATGGAAAGAACAATGGGAAAGGATGCCCAGAGAAATAATATTTTAGCTGCAAAGCTAGTAGCTGATTCTATAAAAACAACCCTAGGTCCTAAAGGGATGGATAAAATGTTGGTTGATAGTCTAGGAGACATTACTGTTACAAATGATGGAGTCACAATCTTAGAAAAAATGGAGATTGAACATCCTGCAGCTAAAATGATGGTTGAAATTGCTAAAACTCAGGAAAGTGAGGTTGGAGATGGAACAACAACCGTAGTCATGTTGGCTGGGAAATTATTAGAAAATGCAGAAAAATTATTAGATATGAAAATTCATCCGACGGTTATAACCAAGGGTTATAATCTTGCTGAGAAAAAATCAAAACAACTTTTAAATGATTTAAGCATTGAAGTTCAAAACAGAGATGATGTTTTAAAACATATCGTTCTAACTGCAATAACTGGAAAAGGTGCTGAAACAGTTAAAGAAAAGTTTGCAGACATTATTATTGAAGCAATTAAACAAATTGAAGAAGATGACAATATTAATTTAAATAATATTAAAATTGCTAAAAATAAAAGTAATGGGATTGAAGATACAGAATTAATAAAAGGAATTGTTATTGATAATGGGAAAGTTTCTATAGATATGCCTTCTAAGATTGAGAATGCCAGAATAGCCTTAATTTCAGAAGCACTTGAAATGAAAAGTGTTAATGAAGCTAAGATTTCAATTTCAAGCCCAGACCAATTGCAGGATTTTGTTGATAGAGAAGAAGCAATGCTAAAGCAGATTGTTGATAAAATAAAATCTTCAAATGCAAATGTTATCTTCTGTCAAAAAGGAATTGATGATGTTGTCCAGTATTATTTAGCTAAACAAGGAATATATGCCTGCAGAAGAGTTTCTAAATCTGATATGGAAAGTTTAGCAAGTGCAACAAGTGGAAAGATAATTAGTAATCTTAATGAGTTAAATGAAAGAGATCTTGGGAAATCTCAGTTAGTTGAAGAAGTTAGACGTGGTGAAGATATAATGACTTACATTAGGGGTTGTGAAAATCCTAAATCTTTAACTATTTTAATTCATGGGGGTAGTGACCATGTTTTAGATGAAATGGAGAGAGCCCTAAGGGATGGATTAGGAGATGTAGCAGTAGTTATTAAAGACAAGAAAATTGTTGCTGGTGCAGGAGCTATTGAGATGGAATTAAGCAAAAAACTAAGAGAATTTTCAAATACTCTTCCAGGTAGAGAACAATTAGCTGTTCAAGAATTTGCAAATGCTCTGGAGTTTATACCTTCTACTCTTGCAGAAAATGCAGGTTTAGACCCCATCGATGTATTAACAGAATTAAAGTCTCGTCACGAGAATAATGAAATCTATGCCGGAATCAATATATTTACAAATAAAGTTGAAAATGCTTTAAATGCAGGAATTATTGAGCCTATGAAAATCAAAAAACAAGCTATATCTTCTGCAACAGAGGTTGCAATCATGATTCTAAGAATTGATGATGTTCTTGCTTCGCGAACACCGTCAAATAGTCGGAGTGTTGGAACTGGTACAGGAATTAGAATGCCTGGGATGGATTAAATCTCTATTAATCAACTTACAGAATCTATTAATCTAAAAAGCTGTGAGGCATATCTACTGGGGCCTGTGATATACTTTATATTTTTAAATTTTCTATTCCCTTCAATATGTTCTTCAAAATACTTTTTTTGATAAAGCCAAGGAACAACTATATGAAAATTTGTATCTGGATTTGTTGCAATAAATGTTTTTATAATTCTGGTTAAACCAGCATCAATCATTTTATCAGGACTAAGGACAAAAGTTTCTGGTAAAACTTGCCCTAAACCAGATTCTAAAGTTTCAATCCTAGTCAATTCAACTTTCCTTTCTTCTGCATAGCTAATAAAATCATCTAAATCTCTATCAGACTTTAAAACACTCTCAAAGTTTCCATCATAATAACCTATAGTTCTCATAAAGTTAAATATCTCTCCTTATTTTTAAGGATTATCAATAAGTAGAATATAGGATATATTCTAAATCAAAGAACTTATTTTCTGAAATTTTCATCAATATATTGTATTAATTTACTTCCAGTTAATAAAACAGAGGCAGGACCAACCCTTATGTAAAACTCTTCTCCCCTCTCTGTCTTTAAGAAAACAGGTTTGTTGCTTTTTATACATTCCACTTTTAAAACTTGTTTGTCTGTAATTGAAATTATTTCAAAATCAATATGATTGAGAAACAAATTTCCTATCCTCTCTTTAAATAGATTTGTAAAATGCAAATTAAATCTGTCATTATTAAGAAACTTATCTTTCTCTATGCCTAAGATTTCCCCAGAATCATTAACTCCAATTAAGAGTGTTCCCCCTCCTGAATTTAAAAAACCAGTTATTGTTTTTAGTGCAGAGTTTTCTACTTTTTTATCTGTATCCCCTGTATGTAAATTAATTCTTAAAGTTGATTTAAATTCTATTTTATCTGTTTCACCTTTTTTTATCATCTCAATAACTTCTTCAGGAGAATCAATTCTCTCAGTAAAAAAATTAGGATTTTTAGTTTTAAACTTTGTAACTATCTTTTTCATTATAGTTGCTCTAGGCCCTTTCATATAACCATAGCCAAGTGCAGCTGCAAAAAAAGCTCCTAAAAAAACTAGAGTTAAACTTCTCATAGTATAAATATAATCTGAAGCAATAAATTCATAATCTAAAATTGTTTTTAAATAAAATTTAGCAAGTTCTATGCATAAACCTAATGCAACTGAAAAACAAAGGCTAAATAAAAATATCAAAAAGTAATTGGTTTTTATTTTGCTATTGGAGAATAAAATAAGCATTATGGTAAATCCTATAAAACCTATTGCAGCTCCAAAAAATAATTGGATTACAAATCCCCTCATAGAACCTAGAAAAAAAGAGATTATAATAAAAATCAATAAAATAAACTCAAATTCTGTAGGTATATGAATTTCATATTTTCTTCTTATAATTGAAGGCAATAATAAAAGAAAGAGTAACATTGTATTTGCAAATACAATGTGCCAAAGGTGTGAATAAATTGCATAAACTATGGATATAATTAAGAATATTTTTACAGCTGTTGAAAGTCCTAACTGAAATTTTTCAGAATTTTTTTTAATAAAGTTCAATAGACTCATTTTTTCATTAATAATCTCTGCCTCTTAATTTTATTGATAACTAATAATTCTTATTTCTATGACTTAAATAATTCAAAGTTAAATAGTTTTAGATTTATATATCTTAAATTCTTGATATTTAATTTAATTTTATAGGATTAGTAAGGGAAGGGGGTTTAAAGTTTTTTTGATGTGGAAAGTATAAAGGATAAAAGAGTTAAATGCGCGGACCGGGAATCGAACCCGGGTCCCTTCGTTTTTGCTTTTCTTCCAAAAGGAAGGCGAAAATTAGAAATTTCTAATTTCTTTATTGGCAACGAAAGATTCTAACCACTAAACCATCCGCGCATTATTTTAATTAACTTAATAGGGATTTAAGAGTTTAAAAGATTTTAGATAACTTGTTTCTAATCTTAGTTAATGAATAAATTAATCAATAAAATTAAGTGTATAATATTTTACAACTCAAACAATTCACTTAAACTTTCTCCAACACAGGTTCTATAAATTGCTTTTCCAATTAATTCTGTAAAAGGCACTATAGTTATTTTATCAGAAATTGGTTGCTTAATTGTATTTCCAACTAAAAATAAATCATAATGATTTGTAACATAATCTATTCCTTTTGTAAAAATTCCATGAGTACAATATCCTATAACCTTTTTTGCTCCGGCATTTCTAGCAGCTTTTGCAGCTTTTGCTAATGTAGTCCCAGAAGCAGTAATATCATCTGGAATTAAAACATTCCTTCCATTAATATTATCTGCCCCCAAGATTCCTAAACTTTTTGCAAGAGTCCCATCTCCTTGCCTATACTTATCAATAACTGCAATTTTTCCTCCTAAAATCTTTGAGTATTCTTTAATTCTCTTCATAGAACCTTCATCAGGCCCTAATATGGCTATATCTTCTAAATCTTCTGGATTATGTTTTTTTAAATAATTGATTACAGTAGGAAATGAATCTAAGCTATCAAATCTAGTGTGAGAAGGATAATTTCCCTGAGTTGCAGGATTATGAACATCTATGGTTAATACATGATCTGCACGAAGAGCTATAAAATCAGCTAAAAGTTTAGAAGTATTTGGAACTCGAGACTCATCTTTTCTATCCTGCCGACTAAATTTCAGATAAGGTAAAACATTTACAACCCTATTTGCAGAAGAATTTCTTAAAGCATCATTTATAAGCCCTAAATGCCAAACCCATTTTGAAGGCTCTAAATTAGAATTATGAATAAAAAAGCAATCCCTTCCCCTAACATTTTGCTGAATTTTTGTTTTATATTCTCCATCTGGAAAATTGGTTGTGTTATAAGCATGCAATTCAATCATATCTACTTTTGATTTATTTAAAGAATCATAAATTGCACCTGCAAAATCTAACTTTTCTCTTAATGTAGCTTCTTCTATCTCTTTTTTTTGTAAATGCTCCCTAATATCCTGAGAAAATATATTTCTTTCATCTAAAAAAGCCTGTCTTTCTTTTTGTTTTAAATAATTAAAAACTTCCCTAGCAAAATCCCAAGCATCCCCATTAGGGTCTGCAATTATAGCACACTTATAATTTAAATTTACCATCTTTCCTAATTTTATAAATTTAATTAAGCTTATAAGAATTATTAATCTAGGAGCTATATTTTAAAGAAATCTATAGCCTAAAGGGGGTAGTATAAGTATCATCAAAAACTTTAGTTATACAGATGAGAAATTAAATATCTATCTGTAAAAGAATGTAATATTTTATCTAAGTTGAGTAGTAACTTAAATTTAAATAAGGTCTTTTATTAATTTTTTATGGAAAAAGTCTCAAGAAGGCAATTTTTAAAATATGCTTCAATAAGTTCTGCTGGTTTAATATCTCTTATTGTATCTGAACCTAAATTTTCTTTTGGAAGAGAAAATTATGATTTTAAGACTCTGGCAACTAGGATTGACCACTTAAAAGGTTTAGCAATAAATCCTGCAGATAATAAAATCTATTTTGTGCAAAAAATAAATAAAGGGTCTGAAGGGGTTTGTGAATTATTTGGAGACTCTACAATTATTAGATTTTTAGGAGCAAAAGATTCAAAAAGACCGATTCAACAAACAAAGATTGCTATTAATTCTAGAAATCAAATTCTTATTTATTCTCAGAATCTTGGAACAGAAGAAATTGATGTTTATGACCTGAATACAAAAAGATTAAAACTAACCTATGAGAATCCTTTTTTAAGCTCTAAAAAAGAAACTATTCCGGTTATTGAAGATGTTATAGCTAATCCTGCTGATGATAAATTTTATTTTGCTAACAGCCAAACTAGTTCTATTCATGTATTTAATCCAGATGCAGGTACTTTTAATGATTCAGGAATTAATTATAAAACTAACTGGGATGCATTTACTAATATTTGTTTTGATAAAGAAGGGGTTTTTTATGGTGCAGATGTTCATAAACTAGATAATCCTAATTTTCTTTTAGAAAAAAGGTCTTCAGAACTTCCTACAATTGCTATACAAGATAATAAAGAATGTTTAGAAATGGTTGTTGAAAATCCTTGGGAAACAGTTGGTAAAGAACAATTTAATTTAAAGTGTATGAGACATAGTAATTTTTCTAGAGAACTTTTTCTAGCAGGAACAATGATATCCTATGACCATAAAACTAATATCCCTACAGGAGGTTATCATAATGACTATGTTTTAAAATTAGATTTAGATACAAGAAAGATTAAACCTATTGCTATGCTTGCTAGGGAAAGAGCAGAAATAGTAAGTTTAGATTCTGATAAACAAGAAAATATTTATCTTGGATTTAATATTTTAGGAGACCCAGGGCATAAATCTGGACAAATTATTAAGATTAGCAAAATGTAAATAAATTCTTTTTATACAATCTAAATCTTCAAAAATATCAACAGAATTTTTACTGCATTGGCTCATTTATGTAAAAACTCCTGTTAGAAGTTGTTTGTTTTACTTTTCCATCTCTTTCATAAACAGTTTTAGCTTCAGGAAGTTCAAATCTTCCAACAACCCCTATTCTTGAATAAATTATATAGGTAAATATTCTTTCTTCTCCTTTATTTAAGTATTGTATATCCCATTCTAGACGTCTATTACTAGTATCTATCTTATCAGGTTTTACAGCTCCAAATCTTTCATAAATTTTTACTAAAGAAGGTATTTTATCAATTATTTTAATTCTTTCAATGAATTTTTTTGATTTTAATCTTAAGGTTATTTTTAAGGCGAATTGCCCCCCTTTTGTTTTTACAAAACTAACCTTTTTACGTAATACTAAATCTGTTTCAGCAAATTTTTTTATTAGTATAATGAGGAATACTATTAATAACAAGGCTAAGAATGGGTAATACCAGTTTGTTTTGATTATTATTTTTATCTCTTCGTTAGGAATTAATTGTTTTTCCCAAACATATTGTTTTTTAAAACCCCTAAGATTTATTTTAGAAGATGTTGGATTTTGGTTTGTAGATGTAAACAAATAAGCAAAAAGACTTTTTTCGCTAGTTATTGTAATTGTTTTTTTAATATTTCCAATATTTTTTCTATAAATTTCCTGCCTTTGTATCATAAACCCTTCCTTAATTTCATAAGACTCTATTCCTTCCTGTTTTAAAAAATTAGTAAAAGTCTCTAAATTAACAGTTTTCCCATAAACATTTATTTGTGTAGTGATTAAATATTCTCCTGCATTTAGAGTTTTTAATTTTTCTTTATCAATCTTAATGTTTAAAATTTTTGTTTCTAAACCAGCTAAATCAAGCCCAGTTTCATAATCAAAAAAAGCAGAAGTTATTTTAATATTTAAATCTGTAAAATTAGAATCTAATCTGTTTTTTAATGAAAAAGGTATAATTTCTGAGTTAGGATTAATATTCGAAGGGATTATAGAAAAAGAATTTTCTAGTTCAACAACGCGGATAGTTAATTGTTCTTTTTGAATCGAGAAGTTTTTATTTTTAATAATATATTCAAAAGTAAAAAACTCATTTATAGGGCGAATTAAATGCCCTGGTCTTAATTCTATTCTTAGGATTTTTGTATCTCCTTTGTTTATTATGAAAGGAGTTTCAGGAGATATGTCTACTCCTACTAAGCTAAAAATTTCAAATTCTCCACTTTCCCCCTTATTTTGTATTATTAAATCAAAAATTGCAGGCTGTTCTAATCCAATTATATAATTATTTGAAATTGGCTTTGCTGTTATCTCCAAATTAACTTCTGCACAAACGGGAATTGAGTTTATAATTAATAAAATTAATAGAGGTATTACTCCTAAAATTATAAATAAAGATGCTCTTTTTCTCATATCTGTTTTATTAAATCAAGATATATAAAGATTCTTATGGATTTTTATATATTTTAGAATTATTTTATAAAACCCAGAGTTATGCAAGGGAAATGATTAAAAAAGTATCAGAAGTAGTTTAAGAATACAAACAAAATATAATGAAACCCCTACATATCAAAAACCTTTATATATGCAGATTTTCTCTTATTTTTATCCCCTGGTCGTATAACGGTTATTACAGGCGGCTGTAGACCACTTAACGCAAGTTCGACTCTTGCCCAGGGGATTTTTAATTAGTTCGCTCCTTACAATACTTGAAAAGTAATTTTTATATAGAGATATACTTATTATTCTATAAAAAATATCAAAGAATTATTAAAATTATTTCAATCAATAGACCACCTAAAAAAATTACTTTTTTCTAAATCTATACATTTATTATTAAAAAGTAGTTACAGATACAAAGGTTTAAATACTTCTTAGTCTTATTAAAAACAACTAAACTATTTAAATGCAAACCAAATGGAATTAAAATATTCAAAACCCGTAATCGCACAATGTCCTATCTGTTATAAAAAATATGATATGGTTCAATACGGAGTTAGCTGTCCTACTTGTAAAGACAAAATAAAAGAGAATAATAAAAACTAAATATATTTGAGCATTACAATAATTATATAAAATTAGGCTCAAAATAAAATATATGAAACCAGAAGTTCAAATTCCTAAGAATGGTGAACATCCAAATACAGATAATCAACTTTCTGAGAAAGAAGTAAATTTTGAAGTGAATGATAAAAGAAAATTATTAACTAAAATTGCTAAGGGAGACATTATGGACAGAATTATGTATATTATTTCCCCTCTAGACCCTGAATAATTCTTCTTTATAAAATTCACAAAGGTTTAAAAACTAAAAAATATACTTGATTTTAATTAAATTGTTTAAAATTTTAAAATGGAAAAAGAAACACAAAACGAAGAATCTTCAACAGATGAAGAAGAAACTACAGAAGACGAAGAATCTTCAACAGATGAAGAAGAAACTACAGAAGACGAAGAATCTTCAAC
>CAZGSA010000016.1:0-1945 GCA_964528215.1 Candidatus Woesearchaeota archaeon | reverse complement strand
AGATGAAGAAGAAACTACAGAAGACGAAGAAAAAACTATAAAATAAGAGTAATTTTTTTTTATTTTTATAATTTTTCATTATTTTATAGGAATACTTCAAAATTTAAAGTATTTATCAATAAGTTCTTGAAAAGAAATTTTAATCAAAATTAATACTAAGAATATTATTTTGTTTGTCAAGTTCTTTAATCTCTTTTTTATAATCAATTATAAATGTAATCTTATCTGGGTTCTTATTTTTCAGCTTAAAAAACTTAATCTCCATGATTACTCCTGCACCATATTTTATATTCCCAATAAGACGAGTATCTGATATTTCTCCGTCCTCTAGAATAGTAAAACTAACATTGTTTGCATCAATATCTCCTGAATTTTTAATAGACAAATTAAAATCTAAATATCTACCATTTTTTACTACTTCAAAATCTTTGAAATATAAATCTGCAAGATTTTCTTGAGAATACAATCTTTTTAATTCTGAAATAATAGAACTGTCTAATCTCTGATCACAAGAACCTAAATAAGGATACATTAAACTATCTTGATTTTTAGAATGATCAAACCCAAAAACATGCATTAACTCATGTAATTCTACATTAGGCCAATCACATTTGATAAAACCATGAGGATTATCATATAATAAAACAGTTCCATTAGTAATTATATTATATCTACCAGTTTGAATAACTTCCCTAGCACCACCCTCTCCAGCTACAAAAAAATCCTCTCCAATTTCAGTATTATTTTCGCTTTCTCCAGAACAGCTAATAAAGATATCTGAGTTTCCAAGACTCTCATAAAAACTAATTAATTCAACAGATGTAGAAATTTCATTAAATGCTTTTAAAATTCTTTCTCTTTTTTCATCACTGCAACTAAAACTAATCTCATAAGATATCCTATTATGATTAAATTTCATGTTTTCATGAAACTGAGGAACTTCTTCAGAATTCCCCCTTAATGTAGCCAGCCCTATGTCCTGATTAAATTCATTATTTTCAATTTCTATACTGATATTCTCAGGGGCTACTAAACTATTTGTTTTATAAAAATAAACTAGTATTAAAAGAATTAAAAATAAAACTATTAAAAAAATTTTAACAATAAACCAAAAATATCTTCTAGGATAAACTACCTCTGGCGGTTTAATTACAGATTTTTTAACACTTTTTTTTATCTTATTAACCATAAAATATTTTAAGAAAAGGATTATTTAAAGATTGGGGAAGAATAATAAGAGGTTTATTAATATCAGAAATTGTTTGATTAAGGATCTATAGTATTAGTTTCTTCTACAGAATCTTCTTGTCCACCATCTCCTTCATCAATATGATTTGTATTTTCACCTTCATTATCTCCACCATCAACAACATTGTCCCCTCCATCCACTACTGTATTTCCTGGAGAATCCCCGCTTGTGCCTGGTGCATATCCACCATTTGTATCTCCATCTACAACAACTCCTCCATCTCCTCCACTACCTCCTCCACCAACATCCACCTTAACTTCTGGTTTCAAACCATCATCACCAGAGCCTTCCCCTTTTTCAACAACAACATTTTTAACATCATTTGTAGAATCTCCAGTATCATAAGTCCCAGGTGCAAAAGTTCTTTCTACAATTTGGTTTTTAATTTCATTCATCTCTTGTTTTATTTCTCTAGCTTTATTACTTATTTCCAAACCACCTTCATTAACAGTCCAGTTGCCTCCATTGGTATCTCCTTCTCCTTTATCAATTGTCTGGTTGCCCTTATCAATTGTATTATTCTTATTAATAGTATTTTGTTCAGAATCATTTTCAAATCCCTCCAAAATCCCATTAATTTCATTTTCAATAATATAATTTATCATCCCTTCTTCATTTTCAACCATTGTAATTTTACCACATTTTTCTTCTAAGAAATTATCACCATCAAAACATTGAGGAATTGATTCTCTCATT
>CAZGSA010000015.1:0-13200 GCA_964528215.1 Candidatus Woesearchaeota archaeon | reverse complement strand
GTAAATACACATTTTTTAGAACTTACTCAAAACCTGTTACCAGGTACCAAAAAATCATTAAATCCCCCACACATTAGTGCTAAGTTTCCCCTATGTCTTATTGCACTTTTAAATAACATATTCATACTGCTTCCTAAAAATTTAGATTTCTCTTAATTAATTAAAACAAATAGCCTTCTAAAATCTCCCTTATTCTAACATTTATCTAACACCATAAAAATTATAAACTCACTCTAGCTGTCTAAAAAATGACAAGAATATCAACAAATCAAGAATATTCAAGGCTTTATCTATATGGTTTTAAAATACAAGACAGAAAATATAAAAATGAACCAAATCTCATCTTATTTGAACCACTAGCCCTAAAACCAAATAAAATATTTAAAAAATCTATAGAAGACTTTTTTCAACTTGGCAGGCAATACAATGTAACAGGAATAGAAACTGATAATATTCATAAATTAGCTAAAGAGGTATACTATGAATTTGGAGTTCAAGTTAGTGGAAAAACAATTCTTGGTGTTAAAACAGAAATATATAAATTTTTAGCAGGAGATAGGCAATTGCAAAGATTGTTTAAATTTTTAGTTAAAAATCCAACTCAATTATTTCAAAACCTTTAATCCAGGTAATTTTTCTCCAGCAACATAGGCTAACAAAGCTCCTCCAGACAAACTAATATGACTAAACTTTTTCTTATCTATCTTAGATTTAGATATTGCATCTGATAAATGCCCTCCACCAATCATAGTAAATCCCTTATTTTTTGAAACAGTTTTTAAAATCTCAAAAGTTCCTTTACAAAATTGTTTATCACTACAATCACCTGCTGGACCTTTCATATAAATTGTTTTTGCATGTTTAATAATCTCTACATATTTTTCAATTGTCTTTTCTCCAATATCAAAAATTTCAAACTCATTTGGAAATTTATACAAAAGAAGCTCTCTTCTTTTTTTTCTAAATTTAACAGCAAAATCAACAGGAGTTTCCAAATGTTTTATTTTTCTAAGCTTCAAAATAAGCTTCTTAACAACTTTATCAAAACATTTAATATTTTCTAATAAATACTTATTCTGCCTACCCAAATTCTTTCCCTTAGCAATAAGACAAGATTGTCCAAATAACCCACAAGTTAAAACCTTATTTCCCTTTAATAGTTTAATATTGTCTTCTGGTTTTGCACCCCCTAAAATATACAGACATTTTCCCATCTTAATTCTTCTTAAAGAATTAACTTCATTATCTAACAATCTTCCAGCACAAGAAGGAAGATATCTAGGAAAGCTAACAATAGAAGTTTGTTTTCTATGGCAGACAGAAAAGGCATCATTAACATAAATATCAACAAAAGGTAAAAGAGTTTTAACAAATTTATTTTTACCAGGTTTAAACTCTTGTTTTAAAAATCTAACATTATCAAGAAGAATTGCTTCTCCTTTTTTTAAATTCTTAATAGCATCAACTGCTTTTTTACCAATAATATCTTCAACAAATCTTACTTTTGTAAACTTACTAAGATATTTTGCATGTTGCTTTAAACCTAAAAAGTCTTTTTGTCCTGGCTTTCCCTGATGAGCAAGAATAACAATCTTAGCTTTTTTCTTTTTCAACTCTCTAATTGTTTCAACACTGGCCCTAATTCTCTCACCCATTATAACCTTTTTGCCAACAACATCAGAATTTAAATCACTTCTAAGTAAAACAGTCTTATTTTTAAAATCAAAATCATCTAGGGTTTTCATCTTCCTCTCTTTTTCTAATTATAATAAACAAAGAAGTTATTTAAATATTGTTAATATACTCGCTCTTACATACTTAATCAAAAGAACCCAAGATAATTTTATATACTTAATTTTACTAACAAACTTATGAAAAAGAGAGTTATATTATTTTGTTTTATATTAATTTTAATTAATATTAATTTTATTTATGGAATAACTATTGAAGAAGAAATAGATATTAATGATTGGATAAGAAAAGGAAGAGATAATCAAAAAACATTTTTCTCAGAGTTTCAAATAGAACCACCCTATGAAATTGAATGGAAATCTTTTATTCCTTTTGATCCTAAAAATTATGAGTCAAATCAAAAATCAGAGCTTTTATCTTCAGAAGGAATCTTAATAATAAATCCAACATCTCTAAGTTTTTATGATACTTATCCTATAATTGCTGTAGATGGTTTTACAGGAAATATTTTATGGAAAAAAACACCTTCAAAAGGAAATGATAAAATTACAGGAACTATTCATGATGGACTTTATTATAATACTGTTCTTGATGGAGGATTTCCAGGTTATAATCTTTACACTGGAAACAGAGATAATAGTTTTTCAGCAGGATATGAATTTGGTCCCATGATGGGAATCTACAATAACACTGCTTTTTTCTGGGCAGCAGAACTTGCAGGAGGTGCTGATGCTTATTCTTCAGAATTATTATTTAGAACAGGTCCAAGATATCAAGATACTACTGGAACTTTCTATAAAGGATTTTTATATACCCTAGATGACCCAAACTTGGAATTCTGGTTAAAAGGATGGAGATGTGAGACTGAATGTGACCTTTTTAGGATAAATACAGTAGATGGAAGTTATGCAAAATTAAGGGATGGGATGTATAATCCTCCTGTTGCAGATAATAATAAACTTTATGTTTCTGATGCTGAAACAGATAAATTCTATTGCTTAGATTTAGATGGGAATATTATTTGGCAGACCCTCCATCCAGATTATTATATGATTCCACATACTTATCACTATCTTTCAAGATATAATTCTTATCTTCCAATCATAGGAGATGATATTGTTATTTTTAATAGAAATATTTATAGAAGTGAAGATAGAAAATATCATTATTATTTAATTGCACTAGATAAAGTAGATGGAGAAATTAAATGGGAAAAAGAATATTCTTTTCCTAATTCAGAAGGTTCAATGACTCTTACAAAATATCCAATAACAAGCAAGGATTATATTTATTTTTTATTATCTTATTCAAATTATAATGACCCTTCAACTCTTCCTGCAAATTATTCTTTAGTAACTCTAGATATTAATACTGGTAATGAAATTTACAAAAAAGATGATTTTTTAGCAGCAAATGGAATTATTCCAGCAAATTATCTAGATACTGGATTTATTTTAGCAAATAAAAGATTTTATTTTCATAAAAATGATAGTTTATATTGTTTAAGAGGAAGTAATCCCGCAGCATTTGCAGGAGATGATAAAATTTCAGATGTCAATGAACAGATAAAATTTAATGGTTCTGAAAGTTTTACAGGAATTTCAAAAATTATTGTCAGTTATTTTTGGGATTTTGGAGATAATAATATTGGTTTTGGAGAAAGAACCACCCACGCATATCAACAACCAGGAGAATATAAAGTTAGATTAACAATAACAGATAATTTGGGACAACAAGACTCTGACGAATTAATAGCGAGAGTTTCTCCAAATTTAAACGAAACAAAATTAGCTAATGTAGCTGAAAATGAAGTAGGAATTATTCAATTAGAAGATAAAAGTTTTGCTGTTTTTTACCAAGATGAACAAAAAAATCTTGTTTTACAACACTCTTTAGATGGAGTAAACTGGAAACCGGCTATCCAGATTTATTCAAATTCAAATTTTTCAACAGCATCTTCAAAAAATAATGAAATCTTTTTAACATTTCATGATAAGACAGATGAATATAATGACAAATTCATAAAAATAGATTATCACTCTGAAGATAAAGTTTTTAATTTAAACACTCCTTTGATTGTGGATAGAAATTATGAAGGTGCTACTAAAAATGATTTTTTATTAATTGATTCAAAAAATAGATTATGGAGAGTTTACACTTGGAAAAAATATCCTTGGATAGAATATTGGGATGTTTGTTATAGATATAGTGATGATAAAGGTTCTACTTGGTCTGAGAAAATTAATTTATTTTCTGATAAAGGTAATAGAGGCTATGTAATGAAAGCATTTTTATGGAATGACTTGCCTGCCTATATACACAAAAAGAAAAATTATTTAGCTGAGTTTTATTATTTAGATTCAGATTATAATCTATTAAAAGGTCCTACTCCTCCTAAAGAAACAACAAGCAGAGGAGACCATGAATACGGAGTAATTGTAACAAATGATAATAATATTCATTTTATTTATTATAAAGGGGATTCAATCGGATACTCTTATAAGGATGGTACAGAAATTGGAGATTGGTCAGAATCTATTAAATTTAAAGGAAATCTAAATAATAATCCAGGAATAATAACAAATGGAGAAAATTTATGGTTTTATTGGCATAATTATTATAATAGAATAGATGCAAAAAGATATTATGATATTTATTTTGCAAATAAAAACAATATAGATAATCCTCAAATAGTTTCTTATGCTCATGAAAATATTAATCCAGATTTAAGAGAAGTTTCTAAAATTTCTTCAAACAAAGTTCCAATTCTCTACTTTAGAGATAATGAATTATTTGTCAAAACAATGAACGCAGATTTAAATGGGTGTTTAAATGATATTGAATGTAGTCATTTAAACACAGGATGTAGTTATGGAATTTGTGATAATGGAAAATGTATTAAAAAATATTATACCTCCGAAACTCTTTGCAGAAATGCATTAGACGAATGTGATATTAAGGAATACTGCACAGGAGATTCAGATTATTGCCCAAATAATCAATTTCAATCAGAAGGAAGTTTATGTTCAATAGGATTTTGTGATAAATTTGGAAACTGTAAAGAAGGAATTTTAGATGGATCTTTAATAATTTCAGCTAAAAAAGATAATTACAAAGTAGGAGAGACTGTAGAACTTACAGAAAATTCAAATGAATTTTTTGAAAAATTGTTTAATCTTTTTACAGAACCTTCTATAATAAAAAATACAGGAAATGACCCAATCATAGGCAATTTAGTTATTAAGATAAAAAAAGACAATAGAGAATATGAAACAGTTGTAGATGAAATAACACCCAGATTAATTAAAAAAGAATTTGAATTAAAAAATGCCTGGCCTGATTATTATTTTAAAAAAGAAGGAAATTATGAACTTTATGCGAAACTTAATGATGTTAATGGAAATATAATACAAACTCAATCAGGCCCTTTAAGTTATACAAGTTCTGAAATAATAGTTTCTGGTTGTATGCCTAGATTAGTTAATACAAGTTGGGGTGCCTGGACTAATGTAACAAGATGCCAACCAAAAGGAACTCTTCAACAAGTAAGAAACCTAACCCAGTATGATATAGTTAATTGTGAGAATATAATTAATAAAACATTTTATGAATATAAAACAGTAAAATGTACCTATTGTGCATGGGATTGCACTAACAAACAATGTGGAGATGACGGATGTGGAGAAAGTTGTGGAACTTGTGGGCAAAATGAATTTTGTGGACATGATTTTCAGTGTCGTAATCTAGCTTGCACAGATTCAGATAATGGATTAAATTATCATGAAAAAGGAATTACTTCTGGATGCTATTCTTTTTATGGAACAACAGTTTGCAGTTCTAATTTTACTGATTATTGTGTTTTTGGAGGGTATTTATATGAATATTCTTGTAATAAAAATGTAACTACAAACACCTATTTGAAATGCCCTAGTGGGTGTATGGATGGTGCTTGCATTGATTCTTGCACAAATGATGCTGATTGTGATGATGAAACATTTTGTAATGGAAAAGAAACTTGCATAAATGGGAAATGTTATGGACAGTGGGCTGATTGCAATGATAATAACATTTGCACAATTGATTTTTGTAGTGATTATTCTACTCCTAGCTGCAGAAATAATCCTATTACTGGTTGTATTAATGATGATGGATGTTGCCCAGATAATTGCAATAGTGATAATGACAATGACTGCCTTCCTTCTTGTATTAATAATAATGATTGCAATAATTTAGATACTGAATGCAGTGAAGGTATCTGTAGTAATAATCAATGTATATTGCAAAACAAGATTCAAGGAACTATCTGTTCTTTAGGAATTTGTGATAATAATGGTAATTGCATAACTCAGTATCTAAATGAAGATGTCAATGAAGATGGAAAAATTGACATTGTAGATTTAATTACGATTTCATTAGTTTTTGGAAAGTCTGATTGTGATTCTAATAATAACTGGTGCGATAAAGTAGATGTTAATAAAGATGGAGAAGTTGATATCTTAGATTTAGTTAAAGTTGCTTTGGTGTTTGATTAATAATCTCCTAAACACCCCTCACTTCAACCTATTGATATAATCAAAAGCAGCTAAAGCTGCTTTAGCTCCTTCGCCAGCTGCAACAACAATCTGTTTTGCAGGAATATCTGTAACATCTCCTGCTGCAAAAATTCCAGGAATACTAGTCATGTTTTCCTCAGGAGTTTTTGTGCTTCTATAAATCATTATTTCTCCCCATTTGTTTTTTCTAACAATTTTAGCAAAATCAGCTTTAGCAATCAAACCAACTTCAATAAAAATCCCTTCTAATTCCTGAATCTTTTGCTGGTTATCTTTAATATATTTAATCCCTTTAACACTTTTATCACCTAAAATTTCAGTAATCTTAGCTCCAAGAACAGGAATAATTTTCTTATTTGCTAAAACCTTGTCTTTTAAATAAGGTTCTCCTCTTAATTTAACACCAACATCAATTAAAAAAACTTTTTTAGCATATTTAGCTAAAAATAAACTAGCTTCTAAACCAGAATTACCAGCTCCAATAACTGCGACAATCTTCTCCTTATAAAATGGAGCATCGCAGGTTGCACAATAAGTTACTCCTCTGCCTAAAAAATTATCCTCTCCCGGTACCCCTAATTTTCTAGGTTTTTTACCAGATGAAATAATAATAGACTTAGTTTCATAGGTATTTTGTTTTGTTTTAATTAACAAAGTTTTATCTTTTTTCTGAATATCCAAAACTTCTTCTAATTTAGGGCTAACATTATAATCTTTAATATGTTTATTAAATTTTTGAACAATTTCAATACCAGTAAAATCAGGCAATCCGGGATAATTATCAACTTCTGAACTCCAATTCATTTGCCCTCCAATATCTAAACCTAAAAGCAAAAATTTAATTTTTCTTCTTGCAGCATAAATTGCAGCAGTCATTCCTGCAGGTCCGGTCCCAATAATAATTAAATCATATAACATCTTTCACACCTATTTTTTATTTTTATTAATAATCTCGATATCCTATTTTGCTTAATCTTCTGATTTACATAGCATCATATTTTAGGGATTATTTATATTTATCAGTTATTACTACTCTATACTAATATATCATATCCATAATACTTATCCTTCATCTCCATATTTGATATATTCTTAATAGTTTATCTCTCTTTCTCAATAATCTCTAATTCTATAACACTTAATTATATTATCTTGCATTATTTTTTATTAGTTATCAGCTCACCCCTATAATCAAAAATCATAAGTTATTGATATTTTATCTATTATCAATTAATTTTCACAACCTCTTTAACAAATCAACTATCCGGTTACTATAACCATATTCATTATCATACCAGCTCAAAACTTTTACACTATTTCCCATAACCTGAGTAGATAATCCATCAACAATTGAAGAATGAGGATTCGCAATAATATCACTGCTTACAATTTCATCTTCACTATATTGCAAAATATTTTTCATTTTCCCTTTAGCTGCTTTTTTAAAAGCATTATTTACTTCATCTTTTGTAACTTTTTTATTTAATTCAGCAACAAAATCAACAATACTTCCACAAACAACAGGAACTCTTAAAGCTAAACCGTCTATCTTATTTTTTAATTCAGGAATAACCTCACTAGTTGCACTTGTAGCTCCAGAAGTTGTAGGAATAATATTCACTGCCCCTGCTCTCCCTCTTCTTAATTTAGAATTAGAACCATCCACAATATTCTGACTAATAGTATAAGCATGAATAGTAGTCATAAATCCTTTTTTAATTTTAAAGTTATCATTTAAAACCTTAGCAATAGGAGCTAGACAATTAGTTGTGCAACTTGCCATGGATATAATTTTCTGATTTTTTAATTTATTATCATTAACACCTAAAACAACAGTTAAATCAACATTATCCTTAGCAGCGGCAGAAATAACAACCTTTTTTGCACCTGCTTTCAAATGTTTTTCAAAATCTTCTCTTTTTCTAAAAAAACCAGTAGATTCAATAACAACATCAATATCTAAATCTTTCCAAGGCAATTTTTCAGGATTTTCAGGATTAAAAACTTTTATCTTCTTTCCATGTATACTTAAAAAATCCTTACCAACTACTATATTTTTGCTATAATTACCATAGACACTATCATATTTTATTAAATAAGCAAGAGTTTTTACATCTACTAAATCATTTATAGCAACAATATTAACCCCCTTATCCAATGCAATTTTAAAAATATTTCTTCCAATTCTTCCTAAACCATTAATAGCAACTTTCATTTTAACCTCTTCTTTATTTTTTATTTATATCCCCTGTATCAAGAATATTTATTATATCTTATGTTTATCTTAATAATCTCTTCTTCATAACTTTAGATATTATAAGTTACAGATATTTCACTTCCTTAAGATTATATCTCCCATATTATTAATATTTTTATTTACAACAATACTAAAATTACTAGATTAATAAATGTTTCTTTAAATCTTTCAAAACAATAATTAATAAATACCCTTGATAAAACATAAATATCACTAAATAAATCCCTTAGATTATATAATTCTAAGTTTTAAAACATATCCATAAGATTTTTAAATCCCTTAAGATTTTTAGCTCCAGAGAAACCTTTTTAAAATAAAAAAACTATTTATAAAAATGAAAAGAGATAAAAAAATAATATTAATACTAGTACTAATTGTAATTACAATCATAATTGTAATTACTCTTATAAAAGGAAATCATGATATTGATGAAAAAACAATGCAATGTATTTCTAATAATTCAATTTTAATAGTCTCAAAAACCTGCGGACATTGCGCAGACCAAAAAAGGATGTTAGAGCCATATCTGAATTATTTCACAATTTTGTATATTGATGAAAATCCTGATTTATGGGAAACCTATGATTTAATTGGGGTTCCAACATGGATTATTGATGAAAACACTTATCCAGGAGTTCAACAAATATCAAAATTAAAAAATCTAACAGGATGTTGAATTTGAATAGGATTATCAAAAAAACAAAAAAAAATATTAGGAGATAAAACCTAATTTAAAAAAATATAAATTAAATATTCTTAAACAAAAAGAGGATAAATATTCAAAAGAATAAGTAACTAATAATGCAAAGAATATATTTTAAACTGAAAATATCAAAAAAACAATGTGCCACCACACCTTTTAAGGTGTGGTTCGTGACAGGCACTTGTTTTTAGGACCTCAGGAATCTTAGATTCCTGATGGTGCTCAGGATTTAACAATCCTGACATGCTCAGAAATTAAAACACCAAAACAGAATCCACTTACTTTAGTAAGTGGTTTAATTTCTGACATTATCAAAAACATAATAACAAAATGGTAACATTTATTGAAATAATTGGACTAGCAGCAGTTGATGCAGTTAATCCCTGCGCACTAGCTGTTATGGCAATAGTTCTTATGGCACTATTAATTCAAGACCCAAAAAAAAGAAGAAATATCCTGCTTGGAGGGATATCATTTACTCTAGCTGTTTTTATTTTATATTTTTTATATGGATTAATCATGGTCCAATTTTTTTCTCATTTAATCCCTGAAACAGGAATGTATTCTTATTATATTTTCAAAGGATTTGGAATATTTGCAATTATCCTTGGTATTCTTAATTTAAAAGATGTTTTTGCATATAAACCAGGAGGATTAGGAACAGAAATGCCCCTGATTATGAGACCTAAAATGAAAATTTTAATTAAAAAAATAACTTCTCCAAAAGGAGCATTTATTATAGGGGCTTTTGTAACTCTTTTTTTATTACCTTGCACAATTGGACCATATATAATTGCATCTGGAAAACTATCAACACTATCTTTTTTAAAAACAATACAATGGTTACTAGTTTATAATTTAATCTTTATTATACCTATGATTATAATAACTCTTGTTATTTATTTTGGATTTACAACAGTGGATAAAGTAAGTGGATGGAAAGATAGGAACATTCGTTCATTGCATTTAATTGAAGGATTATTATTAACAATTCTAGGAATATCAATGGTTACAGGAATAATCTAATATGTTATATAAATCTAAACCTCTAATAAGTCTAATACTCTATCAAAAAAGGATAATAAATATTACTACGCAATCAATGTAAACAAAAAATGCAAATACTTTACTGGATAATCTTAATGACTGTAATTAATGGATTCTTAGCATTAGCAGGAGTTTTTTCATTTTTTATTTCAAAAAAATCTTTAAACAAAATCCTGCTTTTCCTAGTCTCGTTTGCAACAGGAGCACTTTTAGGAGGCGCTTTTTTTCATCTAATCCCAGAGGGATATGAAGAACTAAAAATAATAAAAACAATTTTATTAATATTATCTGGATTTATCTTATTTTTCATAATAGAAAAACTCTTACACTGGCATCACTGCCATAAAGAAGGAGGAACTTGTGAAAAACATCCATTTACATATTTAATATTATTTGGAGATGGTGTTCATAATTTCATTGATGGTTTAATCATAGCAAGCTCATTTATAATCTCAATTCCTTTTGGAATAATCACTAGTTTATTAATAATGTCTCATGAACTGCCTCAGGAAATAGGAGATTTTGGAGTCTTAGTCTATGGGGGATTTACAAGAACAAAAGCGCTTTTTTATAATTTTCTAAGCCAGCTCACATCAGTTTTAGGAGGAATTTTAGGATTTTATTTTCTACAATTACACGAAAGTGCTGTTATGCTTCTTCCATTTGCAGCAGGAGGATTTATCTATATTGCAGTAATGGACTTAATCCCAGAGATATTTAAAGAAAAAAACAAAATAAAAATAATATCTAATTTAATTGGAATAATTCTAGGATTACTAGTTTTAATCTCTGCTAAATTCTTAGTTGGTTAGGATAATATCTCTCTTAAATTTTAATATAAAATTTACTTATATCTTATTACAATTTTAATTTATCCTAATAAACCTCAAATCTTTCCTTAACGCATTTCAAAAGATTATGCATCCCAGATACTTGCAGATAATAAAAACTTTTCAATCATCTAATCTACATAACATTAATTTTTATACACTATTAATACCTAATTATATAACTCAAAAAGTTCATAATCAAAAAAGCAACTTAATCGACCCTATAATTTTCTGCAAGATTACAATCATTCCTCTTTGGACATCCCAATGCACAAAAACCAGATTTAAAACCTGCTCTCCATCCCTCAAAATAACGATTATTAAAATGATCATAAGCTTCGTTAAAACTAATCTTCCTTCCAAATTCTTGTTCAATAACTTTTCTGTAATTATTGATAAATAATTTTAACTCAATTATTGTTGGTGGATTGAGTTTTTTTAAATCACATGATGTCCTTTTTTTTCCAGGCTTAATCTCTGACCTATGTTTATAAGATGCTAAAAAACCATCATCCCAACCTGCAAAAAAATTATCTTCAAAATCTTCCTGAGCAATACCCTCTCCAACATCTCCTTGATTTTTCTCACTTAAAAAATATCTTCTTTCTTCTAAACATCTTGTTAAAACTTTAGCCCTTAATATGGGAAATTCATTGGAGTTAATTAATGCCTCTTCTAAACTAGTTCTAGGAACAACATAAGCAGATTGCATTTCTAATAATGCGGTCATCTTATTAAATATACTTTCTTACTTCTTTTTAAATCTTATCAATATATTCTCCATACTAATAAATAATCTACCTCATTTAAATTTTAATATAAAATTTCCCTATATCTTATTATACTTTTAAGCTACATAAAATAGTTTTCTTAACAAATCTAATATTCTATAAATAACCTCAAAAAAACAATAAGACACTCTATCTTAAAACTTCCACTCAGAATGTCCAAACTGAATAATCAAATCAATTCCTAACTTCTCTGTTTCTAAAGGAACATCACAGGCACCATAGCAACTTCCCATCCAAATAAAACACTGACATTTAGTTTTATCTTCAATATAATCATTTATAACCTGGGCATAGGGTTTCATACCCTCTGGAAACTGAAGTAAAACTTTTTTAGATTTCTGTTTTTTTATAGTTTTCATTATTTTATCTAATTCTAAATCATAAACTTCACTTATTTCAGAGATTGATTTTTTAATTACCATAGATAATATATCTCAACAATGTTTTTATATCTTATTATCTTAAAATAATAATGGGATTAGAAGAGATTTCTTTTCAATTAAAAGAAGTTTTGGCTAAAACAGGATTAACTGAAAAGATAAGAATTTATCTTGGAGATTTTAGAGACCCTAAAAATCCTCCTGGAATTCTTTTTAGACCTAAACAAAAAAAATTAAAAAACAATATAAAAAGATTTCCCCATCCTTTAGATGAAAGATTAGATAACATGCTAACAGAAACATTGACTAATCATCACTGGCAAATATCTGGAATAAGCTATGAATTATTGTCAAAACAAGGAAAAATCTATAAATTAAAAATAATTATCTGTAGTGATGCAGAAAAGGATATTTATGAAGAACCCAAATTCAAAGAAAGAGTCTTTTTAGATATTAAAAAAGTTATAGAAGAATACAACTATAAACCTCAAATATAATCTAAAAATTATATCTTTATTTAACATAAATTTTTCTCAATATCTTATTTTATTTTTAGACATATAAAACAATTCTCCAAAGTAAAGAATTTCATCTATATCCCTTTTGATTTTCATCTACAAAAACACTTCTTTAAGCTTTTCATCTACATAACTCAAAGTTTTATAGGATATTAATACTACATCTTAAAAAATAGAAATTTCTTTTAGACATCAAAAAAATTTAAACCAAAAACCTTTTAATAGTTATATAACCTGATTTTCTATATAAATATCAACTGATAAATCTTAAAAATATCAGCTAAAATTAGCAGATTAATTTAAACATCTGAAAAGCTTAAAGATTTTAGAAATTATCAGTATAAAACAAAAAAATGACAATTAGACAACCAATTGTAACAGTAGCAGGTCATGTAGACCATGGAAAAACAACTATACTAGATAGTATGA
>CAZGSA010000014.1:0-14428 GCA_964528215.1 Candidatus Woesearchaeota archaeon | reverse complement strand
AAATCAAAAAAACAATGGGGCACCCACACTTAAAAGTGTGGGTTTGTGACAGCCCCTTGTTTTTAGGATGCTCAGAAATTAAAACGCCAAAACAGAATCCACTTACTAAAGTAAGTGGTTTAATTTCTGACATTAGATACAGGTATTTTTACTTACTAAAAACATTTAAATACAGAATTCTATTATCCCTTGTATGAAAAAGGGAGTAATATGCTTAGCAGGGATTTTAGTATTAGTAATTTTAGCGGTGAATGTTTCTGCAGGAGTTTACTTTTCTCAACCTGCACAAACCTATAATCTTGGAGATATAATTAATACTAACATAGAAATAAGCCCTCTTGAATCAGGGCCTATAAAAGTCACTTTAATCTGTGAAGGTGTTTCAAACATTGTTTCCTATGAAAGTCTTCCTAAAGAAAGTTTTAGTTTTCAACTTCCTTTAACTAATCTTCATATTCAGAATCTTACGGGAAATTGTTTTTTTAAGGCAGATTATTCTGGGAAAGAGTATAAAAGCAGAGAGTTTCAGATATCAAAAAAACTAGATATTAAATTAGATATTAATTCTCTTTTTGCAAATCCTGGTGAAAGAATAACTATTTCTGGAACTGCATATAGGTTAAGTGGGAATGGAATTAATGGAGAAGTTGAAATAACGATTCCTCTTTTAAGATTAGCTGGTGATGTTGAAGATAATGAGAACTCAGATTCTGATGTATCTTTAACAGTAAATGAGAGTGAAAAAAGCAATGAGACTCAGATTGAAGAAATAAGTGAAGAAGATATGCTTAAGGAGATTGTAGAATCTGTTGATGCAGATAGTGGGATTTTTTATGGGCAGGTTATTGAGGGGGATTTTTCAATAAGTTTTAATTTATCAAAGACACTTCCAGCAGGAGATTATAGAATCGATGTTCTTGCCTATGAAGAAATTGATAATGTAAAAACAAGTGAAGGAGTTGCAGTTGCTAATCTAAAAGTAAATCAAATCTTAACCAGTGTGGATGTTGCAGTTAGTGGACAGAATATAGACCCTGGTGTTGATTTTAATTTTAGACCAAGATTAATTGACCAATCTGGAAAGGTTATAAAAGACCAGATTTCAGTTGTACTTAAAAATGAAAAATCAGAAAGAATTTATGAAAAAATTGTTAATTCTGATGAAAGTGTTAATTATAATATTCCAACAAATATGAGCTCTGGCTATTATACTATAACTGCATCTAGTGGTGAGTTTAGTTCTTCTCAAAAATTTTATATAAATGAAAAACCAAGAATTTCATTTGAATTATTAAATAGCACCCTTACTGTTAAAAATATAGGGAATGTCAGATATAAAAAAGATATTGAGGTAGAATTAAATGGGAAACCTTTTATTAAATCCTTAGATTTAGATTTAGGAGAAGTTCAGGAGTTTAGATTAAGTGGAGAAGGAGATTATAATATTAAGATTAGTGATGGAGAAACTGAGATTTTACAGAAAGAAGTAGCTTTGACAGGAAGGGCTGTTGGAGTAAAAGAAATTAATCAATCTGCATCTTTATCTTCTTTGATTGGTCCTATGATTTGGATTATAATTATAATTCTTTTAGGGGCTGTTATTTTGTTTATATTTAAGAATGTTTTAAAGAAAAAATCTTTTGCCTATAATATTTCAGAAAAATTAAGATTTAGAAAAAAGAAGGATGGAGTTAGAGATATGAGCAAGATTGATAAAAATTTTAAATCTGTTGTTCAGACAAAACCAGAAACAAAACCTGTTTCTGGATTACAAAAAACTCCAGGAGTATTAGTCCCTCCAAGTCAGGCAGAACAGGTTCTAGTTTTAAAAGGTCATAGAACAAGAGCAGCAGTTATTGCTCTTAAAATTAAAAACAAAATAGGAAATCTGGAAAAACAAAGTTTAGAAAAAGCAATTGAACATGTCTATCAAGATAGGGGTGCTGTTTATGAACAGGGAGATTATATCTTTATTATCTTTAGTCCTTTGATGACAAGAAGTTATAAAAATGAAGTAAATGCTGCTAAAGCTGCTGAAAAAATTCTTTTAGCCTTAAAAGAACATAATAAAAAATTTAAAAATAAAATTGAATTTGGAATTGGAATTAATTCTGGAGAGATAATAAATAAAGTAGAAGATAAAAAATTAAAGTTTACCGCATTAGGAAATTTAACCTCTGTTTCTAAAAGACTTGCAGATTCTTCTGATGAACAGATTTTAGTTTCAAAAGAAGCTTATCAGCACGGAATTGCAGAAATAAAAGCTGAAAAAATAAAAGTGGGAAATGGTGAAATTTATGAATTGAAAAGGGTTATTGACCATGAAAAAAATCAGAGGTTTATCCAGGGATTTTTAGAAAGAATGGATGCAGATAAAAAATAAGATGACAAAAAAAATGAAAATTTTAAATAAAGAATTAATAGCTAAAATAGGCTTAGGTATAGGATTTATTACAGCCGTTATTTTATTAATTATAATATTTAAGAATATCTGATTATGAACAAACAATTATTAGGAATTATAAAGATAGCAACATGGGTTTTAGTAGTTATATCTCTTGGTCTATTAACTTATGCAATATGGAGGGCGTTAATCATTTAAATGAAAATAAGTAGTGGATTAACTATTGCATCTGCAACAATAAATTTGGTTATATTTATATACTTCATAATTGTGTTATCAAAAATGAATGCTTTAGAACTATTTGGATTGTCAGTAAGTGCATTAGGTATTCTTACCTCACTTATAGCAAATATAGTTACAGTTTTAGATAATTAAAAATGGAAGACATATTAATCACAACAACAGAGACTATAAATGGGAAATACCCTAAGAAAACCATTGGGTTAGTGAGAGGTAACACAATAAGGGCAAGATGGTTTGGCAGAGATATTGTTGCAGGTTTAAAAAATCTGGTTGGAGGAGAAATCAAGAGTTATACTAAATTAATTAGTGATGCAAGAAATGAGGCTATTGAAAGAATGAAAGAAGAAGCAAAAAAAATTGGTGCTAATGCTATTATAATGGTTAGATTTACAACAAGTGATGTTATGCAAGGAGCTTCAGAAATCTTAGCATTTGGAACAGCAGTTGTAATCTAAAAAATTAGATAATTAAGGCAAAGGTAAAATGGTAAATGAATATCATAATCCAGAAGAAGATACAGTAAAACTAAGCTTAGACTCCTCACATTATGAAGATGAATCTCTTATTCACTTAGAAAATGCAGGTCAGACAGACCCTTTTTCTGTACAAAGAATACCGGAATATACTCCTAAGAGTAGACAGAATCAGGCAGAGTTTGCAAGGCATTTGAGAATAGATAGATTATATGAAAGAGCTTTTGAGTTTTAAAAATTGATTCTCTAGATTGATATTTTTTAAATCTTATTAAATCATAAATATCCTAATCCTGTCTAATAGTTTTTCAAACTCATATTTTTTTATTTCTAAGTCCCACTAATTACTTCTTCAATTCATCTGCAGAACATATATTTAAAAAAACATTATAGATATTTATATAATATAGAAAAGTGTGCAAGCAATAGACATATGTCATAGGGCTACTGAAAATTAATTTTAAAATAAAATTCAGGAGGACAAGTCCAACCTGAATCCTTTTACCCTTGATAATCTGATAATTTTTTGTTTGAGTTACTCACAGCTATAGCTTGAAATGATTAGAGTTATCAAAAGATAATAATTTGGGTTAGTGGAACTTCCTAAATCTGTGTGTAAAAAGGGTAGGACATATGTCGCCTGCATATACATATAGTATAGAAAAGAAATGTTTATATATGGATGACTCCTAAGATTTAATAAGTATGATAAGGGCTAAGGGATTACAAAAAGGATTACAGTTAGTAGAATCAGAAGAAGATAGTTTTAGACATTTAGAAGATTATTATGATTGTCCTTTTGTTGCTGAAGACAATTGTGAAGGTGCAAAGGATGCTGAATTTAAAACAAGATGTGTTGGAAGAGATTTTGAATATAGAAATTGCAGAATTTATCAATTAAGAATGAATGCTTTGGCAGAAGGCAGAGAAATTGTTTCTAAAGTTTCAAATGCTTTAACAGATACTGTTATAATGAGTGCAGAAGATATAACTAATCATTATAATCATACTTCTTCTCCTGAAGAATCTCAACATGATGCTCTGGCTGAAGGAAGGGCTAATATCTCTGATTTTTATGAATTAAGTGAATTATGGCAGATAGAACAATCAATAAAAAGGGCTAGAAAATCTAAACTTAATCAAAGAAAATAGAGGAATTTTTTATAAAAAATACCCCTACTAACTCTGAATTTTATTCTTCAACTTAATAGTTTTATTTTATTCTTATCCCGAATATAATTCTATATTATGACAAAGGCAAAGGTAGATAAGAATAGGGTGTGTGTCCTAAATCATAGTTGAAAAATTGTAAAAATTCTTTTTTGATAATCTTATTTACACCTATATCTTCTAATTCTGTTAAAACATAATTTATAAAGCAATAAGCACAAATAGGCATTTCCTTTTTGTTGCATCTAATACATTGCACTGATCCAAGACCTCCTGATTCTTTTCCAATTGTCTTTAGATATTTTTTTAATCTATTCAAAAGCTCTCTTCTTATATTAGGGTATAAAGTCGCCCAAATACCTATTTCATATGTAAGACATCTTGGACATATTGGATTACTAATTGGTTCATGGCAGATTTCACATTCATAAAATATATCTTTCTTGTTTGCTTGGGAAAAACAATCTATTTCTTCTTTCATTTTACAGACCTTTATTTTTTATTATTTAGTTTTAACATTTTGCCCAGTCTATAGAAAATAAGGGTTTCTAATATAAAAACAACTGCTGTTTTTTTTTAAACAACTGGTAATTTAGAAGAGAATAATATGGGGTTGTTAAAGTATCAATAACTCTTAAACATGTCAGTTAGTTAGATATCATCTAATAGGTTCATTGGCATAATATAATCTCGGAAATAATTATCAATTTTAGAGGTATAAACTCCTAAATAAATATTCTAATTGTTTCAAGATTAAATATCTCAGAATTTATTTATGTCAAGAATTGAAAACCACATCTTAAAAGGTGTGGTGGCCCATTGTTTTTTTGATGACCTTCTTAAGTTTTCTTAGTATAACTTAAAATTCTAAAAAGATATTCAAATCAATTATTAGAAAAAAGATTATCTGGACCTATAAGAACCCTGTGGTTCTCTTCTTCTAGAGTTTCTTCAAGAACTCCCATAATTACTCCAGAATTAAAAAGATAGTTTCCAGTAGCAGATTCAAAAAGTTCAATAGCCTTACTAAAAAACATGCCCTTGCTATAATCTGGAACCATAGCAATTTTTGCTGCATCTATAGATTGATATACTAAATCTACCTCTCTTCTTACATCTTTCTGAGATTCATCATAATCACCTGTTAAACTAAGCATTTTAGAAAGCCCTTGATATTCTCTTAAAGTTTCATCTACTCTTCTTTTTTTAGGCAGATTTCCATCTTCCTCCAATCTTAATCTTATCTGCCACTCTGCAATAGAGTGTTCTTTTAAAAGATAATCAAAAACTATATCTTTTTTTTCTGAGATTAACTCTTTATGAAGATTAATTGTTTTTTCAGTTAAAACACCATTTGTAATTTGAAGATATGTTCTACCAACATCATAAGGATTTTCATCTACAAAATTAACCATAAAATTAATAATATCCCCTTTTCCATTCTTAAGATTTTCAAATTCTTCCCTATTAAAATTTTCAAATTCCCTTATATCTTCTACTAAATATCTTTCAAAAAAATCTACTTTTGAATCTTTAAATTGTTCAGAATATCCCTTAGAAAATGTTTTTTTAGCTTTATCAACAATAGAATCTATAAGATTTTGTTTTGAAAACATTTTTATTCTTGACAATTGCAGAACTCTAATTGCATTAAAGTTTGCACTAGAAATTCTTAAATCAGGTCTAATAAAAACAGCATTAGGAATAATTGCCTTATATCCTGGAATTTGTATGCCTGCCATTGTAAATATGTTTAAATGTTTGTAATCAAAGGTTTTTAAAACTTTAGATAATCTAAAAATATAAGACATTAAAAAAATTCTAAAGATTATACTAATATCACAAAAAACATGAATCCAAAAAAACCAAAAGCACTTGTATTATTTTCAGGAGGTTTAGATAGTTGTCTTGCTATTAAAATTCTTCAACAACAAGGAATTAGCATAGAACTTGTTTTTATTAAACTGCCATTTATAAAACAAGAAATTCCACAGATTAAAGATATTAAAACAAAAATTCATATTATTAATTGCACAAGGGGGGAACTGCTTCAGGATTATTTAGAAATAATTAAAACTCCTAAATATGGTTATGGAACCGCCATGAATCCTTGCAAGGATTGCAAGATGTTTATGTTTAAACAAGCTGAAAAATTAAGAAAAAAAATCAAAGCAGATTTTCTTGCTACAGGAGAAGTTTTAGGACAACGTCCAATGTCTCAGCTTAAACATCAACTTACCCTTATTGAAACACAAACGGAACTTAAAAATAAGATATTACGCCCCCTAAGCGCAAAACTTCTTCCACCAACAGAGATAGAAGAAAAAGGGCTTGTTAATAGAGAAAAATTATTAGATGTTAATGGAAGAAGCAGAAAAAAGCAGATAGAATTAGCTAAGGAATTTAATATAGAACTCCAAAGTTCAGGGGGGGGCTGTCTGCTTTGTGAAGGAGAATATGTGAAAAAACTACAAGATTTATTAAATCATAAAAAAATTAAAAGTATTAAACCAGAAGATATTCAACTATTAAAAATAGGCAGACATTTTAGATTTAAGGGAAGAAAAGACAAGATAATCTTAGGCAAAGATGAAAAAGAAAATAAAATGCTTGAGAATTTAAATAAAAGTCTAAAATATAATATAATAATCCCTGATAAACCAGGTCCAACAGCTCTTTTTGAGGATAATTCAGATAAAAAGTTTGCACAAGAATTGATTAAGGCTTATTCAAAAAAAGATATTTCTGAAAAGGATAAGTTTAAAAACCAAAAAATTTAATAATTTGTATTGCTATGATATAGTATAAGAATAGAGAATTACATTTACAATAAACTAAAACTAAAAACCCTATAAATAACACTATAGAACTTTTTGGAGAATATTCTATGAAAAAACCTTTAGCAGTAATAATTGGTGGAAAAGGAAAAGATAGAAATGAAATGAGAAGAATTATAGGCTCTCATAGACTGGGATTTAGTGTAGAAGATTTTGACTCCTATGGTGGTTGGGAGGATTATCGTATTAAAAATCAAGCAACACCCCAATTATGTTTTTTAGGTTATCATATAAAATATGGGGTAAACGGCTCTAATGGTAATTTAGTAGATAAAGTTGAAATTGCAAAAAAGATTTATGAAACTTACCCTCTGACTTCAATTACCATAATGACTGGACCAGAAGAAAGCCCTACAACAAGAGAAGCTATAATCCAAGCTCCTTTTTTAAATGGACCCTTAGAAACATCTAATTCTCCAGAGATTGTAAAATCTTGGATAGATAGATTGCAAAGAGAAAAACAATTAGCCCAAGAATTAAAAGTGGGAGTTTTTGGACTAGGAAAATTAGGAAGATCAGTATTATATCAAATCCAAGACCAGAGATGGATTAAAGAGGTTCATGCATATTCAAGTTTAGAGACTTTTCCCCATGTTATTGAATCAAAATATGGAAGAGATTTTTTAAAAGAACTTAGAGAACAATATTCTCAAGAAGGACAAGATTCAGACTCATGGAAACATGGAATGGTAAAAGCTTTAAACGAGATGCCTGATTTTGGAAAAACTACTTTTCATAAGAGATTAGAAACCCTTGTAGAAGATGATTTGGATGTATTAGTCATAACTGCTGGAGAACATCTAGAAGATTTAACTCAATATCCAGAAAGAAAACAATTACTTCAAGGTTCTTTAAAAAAGATAAAACCTCTTTTTTCTGCTTTAGCTAAGAAATATGAAAAAAACCAAGAAAAAATACCCCTCTTAGTTATAGAATCAAATCCTCCAGAAGATTTATTAAGCATAGGAAAATATGAATATTGTTATCCCCCTCATAAAATGACTTCCCTAGGAGCAGATTCCTGTAGATATAAAACAGCACTTCTTGACCAATTAAGAGGGGTTATTCAAGGAGATAAAATTGTTGAAGTAAGTATTAAACCAGAGGAACTTATTGAATACAGAGAATTTATAGGGGGATTAAATCTAGAAGATGTAGAACTAGATGTTGTTGGAGAACATGGAAATGCATTCCCCTTGTTAAGCCATTGTAGACTTAGAGGAAAAAAATTAGAAGAAATTGAACCTAGTTTTTCTAAACCAGAATTAGCCTATATCTTAAGAAAAGACCAGGCAGAAACAGGTAAAAAAGCCATGATTGCAGCAGGAGTTTTTGAAAGTGATTATAAAAAAACACCTGCAAAAGTAGGAGAAGGGTTAAGTGATTTAGCACATTTTCAAGAAAGACCAAGGTCTTCATGGATTTGTCATTTAGATGAAGAAAATGCTTTTTTAATGTGGCCTACAAGAATAGATTTTTCAAATTTATCTGTTCATACTAATTCTGATATTAATGTTAAGAATCTTGACCCAGAGATAAGAGAAGAGATAGAAAATCAAATAAATATCCAAAATAGAATTTCTTGAGATTTTAACATTCTCCAACACATCTGACAGTTATCAAGAATCTATTATTTTTGACATATGGGTTTCTTCTATATCTCTTTGTACTCTTAAGCTACACAGGACAGTTCTTCAATTAAAATCTACATAACGTTCGATGTTAAGAGATGTTTCTGAAAGAAATATGGATGAAAGAAACTGTAGGTTTCTGTAATCTCTTAACATCTGTTAAACTTTCCTCAGGACTAAATTTTAGTGCAACATGCCTGAAAGGTAAAATTTAGAGTTGTTTGGAGTAAATAAAAAAATAAGGCCTGAGAGCGTTTTAGTTTGGAAAACTAATTATCACTTCATAATTATTTTTAATCATTACTGCTGCACCGCAATTAATGTATATTTCACTGCATTCTTCATTGCAATTAAATCCTACTGACCAAAATTCCTCTCTGTTTCGAGAGTCAACTCTTTTTTCTGCTGAATCGAAGATTAAACATTCAAACTTATAATCAGCTTCTTCATAAATTTTTATTGCTTCTTCTGCAGTTACTTTGGCTGATTCTTCATCGAGATTTAAAAATGAAATTGAAGTAATAATCTCAGAATTTCCAACCCTGTAACTATAAAGAGTTTCTCCTTGAGGTTCTTGAGAGGAGTTTTGATTATAGAAGTATACACCTGCAACTGAGATTATAACTACGACTAAAATTCCTATTATTAGATAATTTGTTTTCATATTATAATTTAGAGATGGATTGCTTATTTAAATATTTTGATGACTTCAATTATATTTGAAGCGAGACAGCCCTTATTAAAAATCTCCAGACAATTGAGTTTAACTCAATGTTTTATAGGTTATTGATACTATCTTTTAAAGAATTTCTTTTATGTCAAGAACATAAACCCAAAACTTCTTAAATGTCCTAAATATAGTATTTAAGGAAAAATTAACACCATCTATGTAAAATGGAAGAAATTAAAGAAAAACTTATGCCCTTGCTTGAATCAATAGGTTTAACTAAAAATGAAGTTAAAGTTTATCTAGATTTAGTTCAACATAATGTTTCTTCTGCTTTAGAAATTTCAGAAAGAACAAAGATTTATCGTCCAAATACCTATGATGCTCTTAAAACTCTAACTGAAAAAGGATTTGTAACAGAAACAATAGAAGAAAAAAAGAAAATTTTTAGAGCAATGGACCTTGAAAAAATAGATGATTATCTTATTCAAAAACAACAGGAAATTGACCAGCTAATACCTTATTTAAAAGAGATTTCAAAAAAAAGAGAAGATTCAGAGTCTGTTTCTATTACAAAAGGAGTTTTTGCACTAAGAAGTGCTATTCTTAGCTTATTAGATTGTGGAGAAACAATAAATGTTTATGGTATTCCAAAAAATGCTAGTGAAATCCTTGGAGAAGGATTTTTAAAAGATTTTCATGAAAAGAGAATCAAACAACAAATATTAATGAGGCATATTTATAATCAGGAAGCATCAGAAAGAATTAGTAAACTAAATAAGATGAAATACACAGAAGCAAGACATCTAGCAAAAAAATATGATGGTTATGTTCCAACAAATATTTGTGGAGATATAGTAGTCCTTTTAGTATTTAGTGAGCCTGTTTCTGTTATTAAAATAAAAAGCAAGAGAATTGCAGAAACCTATAATAAATATTTTGAAATTCTTTGGAATAATGCAAGGGTTTAATTCTTTTTTCTAATCAAAAAAATAATGGGTCACCACACCTTTTAAGATGTGGTTTGTTCAAACAAAAAGCATTTCCTATTAAATAAAATTTGTAAAATGCTTTTTGTTTCCAGCCCCTTGTTTTTAGGACCTCAGGAATTTTGATTCCTGATGGTGCTCAGGATTTAACAATCCTGACATGCTCAAGACCAAGAAAAACTTTTATGGTTTTTCTGGTCCAAAAAAATCTTTGATTTTTTTGGAATTGAAGGCAAGTAACCTACCACATCCTAAAGACTTAAATTTGTAAAAATTTAATGTATTGAAAATTTTTGAGTATGTAGTTTTCAATTCTTGATATAATTAAATCTTCTTCTTTATTTTCATCTATTTTTAGTAATTACAAACATTATACCTTGTAAAGTATATCTTTTATTGTAAATTTGTTTATAAAGAAAATCGATTAATTGTAACTTATGGATTGCATAAAAAAGAGCTACTTATCTGAAATAACTATTACTTCATACTCATCTAATAAACTCGAGTTTTTAGAAAGAGAGATTAGATGGTTAAAATTACTGAAAGGAGGTTTTTAAAAAAGAATATGAGAAAAATATTTAGTATATTAACAATGGCTTTGTTAGTACTATCTGTAATGCCTGCTGTTATGGCTGTTAGTATTGGAGTTCCAATTACACCAGATATTAGTACCGAAGATTTCGAACCTATGGTTTGGATGTGTGATAGAAGTGTTGCAGATGATCTTGTTGAACCTCAATTATATGATGCTCCAAGATTTAACAACTATGCTTTTGAAGGTGAATCTATTACTTGGGATGTTCTTGTAATGGATAAAAACGGAAAAGAGAAAATCATGGATGTTTTTGCTACTATTGGAGATTCTCAAGGAGCAGGTAATGATATTGAAGTTAATTGTGTAAGAAGTTCTGAATCAGTTTATCCTTATAGAGATTGTGATGCAATGATTTTAGAAGAACAAGTTCAATGGAACAGTGCTTTAATGGCAGTTTATACATGTACATTAACAGTTGAAACTCCCGATAGTATGTGGGGAGAATACTGGATAACCGTAGAAGCAGAAGATATGGATGGTTTAACTGGAACTATGGCAAATAATGAGTATTGGTTTTTAAATCCAACAATTGCTTTAAGCATTGATGGAGATATGACATTTGAAGATGTTAGACCAGGAACTGTTGCTCATTCTAGCACTTTATTGATTGGTAATGATGCACAAGAGGGAAGTGGAGTTTTACTTGATATGTTTATATCAGGAACAGACTTTTATGATTCATCATCAAGTGGTGCAATGTGCCCAACAACTAATCAGTTAAGTTTAAATGCCTTTACATATGATGTTGTAAATGGACAATTCCTTGAACAGAATATGACTATTAGGCATGGAGATACTATTGCTCAAGCTGGTAGAATAATGGATAATGCATTGTTCGGAAAAACTTCTGTAGATCCTACTAACTTTTTAGCACCTGGTGCAGAAATGGCATTGACATTTAGATTAGACTTACCAGAGCCATGTAATGGTGACTTTGATACTGGAAGTATTTACTTCTGGGGAGAAGCAGTTTAAAAATTAATTTTTTTATTTTTTATTTTTTTATATTTTTAACCCAAGGGAAAAAGAAGGTGATTTTATTTAATCTTAATTAGGATTAAAGAGAATAAGGAAAATTAAGAAAATCATCAAGGTATAAATGATGTGGGATATCGATAGCATATAAAACTTTAAGCTAGGCAGACGAGATAATTAAAGAACTACTCTGCGTAGCTTAAGAATACAAAGAGATATAGAAGAAACTTATACCTTTAGATATGAGAAGATGATAATTTAAGGAGAGATAATACCATATGAAAAAAACACCTAGATTTACATTTGGAATTATTTTAGTTTTGTTAGTTTTAACTTCTGTTACATTTGTAAGTGCTTATAAACAATTATGCTTAAACTATGGGCAGACTGTTCCTTCTGATTTAAATGCAAGATATACTTGTTATCATGATGTATGTCAGATATGTGTAACAGATAATAATTATCCTACTGCGCCATATAGATGTAATAAGATTGAAGGTTGTGAATTATTTGGCAATTCAACAGTTGATGCAGAACCACCCGAATTAACAATTAATTCTCCTGTTAATGGAGAAGTTTATGATTCTAGAAAAGTTTTATTTGATTTAGAGAGTAATGAGCCTTCTTCATTTTATTATATTGACAATATAAATGGAAGGGGGAGATGGTCAAGATTATCAAGCAATACTCAAAATTATTTTAGAAGTTTAAGTTTTAAAGAGGGATTAAATAATATAACTATTGAATCTCAGGATAGAAATAATAATGCTGTCCAGATTGTTAGAGAATTTTATGTTGATTCAAAAAAACCTAAGATAACAAGAACTTACCCAAAAAAAGGTTTTGCAGATGGAAATTTTGAAGTTCAATTTTCAGAGGAAAATCCTGAAAATCTTACATTGTATTATGGACTTGGAGGAGTTATTGAAAAGCAAACTGCTGAATTAAATATTAAAGATTGTGATTATATAAAAAAGAAATATTATTGTTATGTGGAAGTTGATTTAAGTGATTTTAATAATCAGGATATTGAATATTGGTTTGAATTAAAAGATATGGCAAATAGTGTTGATAAAAGCAAACCAATAAAATTAAGTGTTGATACTACTCCCCCTGATTTAATTAATGATAATGTTCTTCCAAACCAACTAGATTCATTTTGGAAACATTCAGAAGAAGCTGGAAGAGATAGCAAATATGTTTATTTTGAATTTAATATAAATGAACCTAATTTTGATGAGGTTGTTTATGTTTATGAAGACAGCAGAGGAAGAGAAAGAGAAAAGAAATTATGTTCTAGATTAAAAGAAGGAAAGTGTGTAAAAAAAATCTCTTTTAGAAAAGGATATTATAATCTTGATGTTATAATAAGAGATGAAGCTGGAAATTCTGTTGGATATCCTATTGAGTTTTATGTGGATTATTAGGGTATTTTTAGTTTATTGTATTTTAAGCTATTCATCAACACAGTTTAAAATTTTATAAAGCATAGATATTTTTTAGGAGTTGATTATCTCTTCTGCATAACTTAAATCCTATAGAACTATTAGTCTTAAATTATCTCAACTATCTATTTCATTACATCTCTTAGTATCTGGCTCAAACTCATAAACTTCTGCAAAACCTTTTCTAACAATCTCTTGATTTATGAAAACTTCTTGAGTAGTATAGGTAGGATTGCAACTGCACCCTGATTGTTTAGTTATATCTACATAAACATATCTTAATAATCTATCATATTTATCTTTTTCAGAAACATCTTTTTCAAGTTTAACTTTTTTATTTAAGATAAATTCCTTAAGAAATTGAGTAGCTTTTTCATAACCTGGTTTTCCTTTTTCAGGAGCATCAACACAGATTAATCTTACAATCTCTCCTGAGCCTATTTCAAAGGTATCTCCATCAATTATACGGGTAACTATTGCTTCTGTCATTTCTCCTTTTTTAGAAATATCTTCAAGAGTAATCTGGGCTTTTCTCATTTCATTTACAGGAGAATTAGAAATATTAGAAGAATTTGTCATTACTTTTCTTTCTTTAATTACAGGAGAAAATCCATAGATTAAAACAACTGCAACAAAAAGTATTAACATTATTACAAGTATCACAAGATTATGAAATTCGAGAGCTTCTGATTTTTTTCTGACAATTGGTTTATCTTTCTTATCTTTCTTTTTTATTTTTTCTACACTCTTTTTATTTTTTTTCATAGTAATATTAAGAAAATAAGGTTTTTAAATTAAGCAGTTGTAAAAATCAAAAAAAATGTGCTATCCTACACTAAATTGTGTGGTTTTAATTTCTAAGATAATATTATTGAAATAAATATAAATGACATCCTCCCACACATAAATGTGTGGGTTTCTTTTATTAACTTTTCAAAGGGGCTGCTTAAACTACTCTCTCTAAAGCTTAGCTTGAGTAGTATTACTAATACCACATCC
>CAZGSA010000013.1:7169-14596 GCA_964528215.1 Candidatus Woesearchaeota archaeon | reverse complement strand
GTCTTTTTATACAACTTGTGGCGGAGTTGCACCCCATGAATTTGCCAAAAAGGTAATATGCCCCTGCCGGGATTCGAACCCGGGTCACAGCCTTGAAAGGGCTGGATGCTTGGCCACTGCACTACGGGGGCAGATTACAATTAATTATTTTAGGATAATTAATTAATAATTATGAGAAATTTGTCTGGTTTTTAAAGTTATCTGATGAGGAGGTTATATTGAGAATTTAATGTTAATTATGGGGGAGAATTAGGAATACTATTTCTTTGATGTCAAGCTAGAGTTATTTATAGTTGATATTAATTTATGAAAAATGATTTGTAGATGGTGTTTATTTTTTTTGATTCTAGAAAATATTAAAAATAAAAATCACAAATTAATCTTTTTTGCCCAATCACTTACTATTGGAATAATTTTTCTCTCTCCACTAAGGGCATATAACCAACTGATGACCCATAAACCTATGATTATAATTGTTAAGGCTAGATTAATTATTCCTCCAATTATTGGAATCCAAGTAAATATTTTTTTTATTATTGTTGATATGATTGCAATTACAAAAATTACTAAACTTTGTTTTGCATAATACATAATATATTTATCTTTTGGTTTTGCAATTAAAGCTATTATAAAACCAATTATGCTTAGAAAAGTTGCTAAAAATGCAAATAATATTCTATCGTCCTGCTTTTTTGTTACCATGATATTTTATAGAATTTTAAGTTTATAAAACTGTTTGTTTTTTTGATTTTGTTGAAGAGATGTTTATATTTGTTTTTATAAATTTATTGATTTCTCTAAAATTTTATAGTAGAAAGGTATTGAACCTGTAACACTGGAGCAAACTCTGATTAAGCTAATATAGAACAATATCATAAATGATATTGATATGGGCCATCCAGGTGCTAAAAAATCCTAGATTTTTGGCAACACAAATTGCATAGCAATTTGTTGTATTTGAATCTGGAACACTGGAGCAAACTCTGATTAAGCTAATATAGAACAATATCATAAATGATATTGATATGGGCCATCCAGGTGCTAAAAAATCCTAGATTTTTGGCAACACAAATTGCATAGCAATTTGTTGTATTTGAACTGGTAGCACTGGAACAAATCCTGATTAAACTAATCCAATATAAAATAAAACAATATCACTTTGTGATATTGGATATAATATAAATATGAATATGAGCCTGCCAGGTCCTAAAAATTTCTAAGAATAAGTAAAAGATTAAAATCTTTTATTCCACAGAAATTTTGGGAACACAAATTGCATAGCAATTTGTTGTATTTGAACTGGTAGCACTGGAACAAATCCTGATTAAACTAATCCAATATAAAATAAAACAATATCACTTTGTGATATTGGATATAATATAAATATGAATATGAGCCTGCCAGGATTTGAACCTGGGACCCCTGCCTTTCTTAGTGAAATGTTTTACTCGAAGGAGTGTTTCTAACGAAACAATCTCTTATAAGAGCAGTGCTCTAACCTGGCTGAGCTACAGGCTCACATATATAATATTAGATTTTTATAGGTTTTAAAGTTTATTGGTTTTGGGATAATTTATAAATAGGGGATTATTGTAATCTTTAAATATTTTTTAAATATTTTTAAATTAAAAAAATTTATGTTTTTTTAAAGATGCAGAATCAAGATATTATATGGATGAGATGATTGAAGAATTGTTAAAAGTGATTTAATAGTGGGGGTGTTATATAATTAAAAAATGGAAGAAGATGAAAAAAAATTAGATGATGAAAGTTTTATTGGTGATAAAGATTATAAAGATTTAGAAGATGAAGAAGGTTATAGTTATGGAGAATAATATCTATTTTTTATTGAATTTATTGTTATAAAATCTATATTCGAGGATATTGGTTTAAACATTATGTTTTAAATGTAATATTAAGTTGTAATAATGTTTAAATAATGTTTCTTTTTTAAATAATTATGAAAAAAAGAAGTAGTGTATTTGGATTTGTTTTATTTAGTTTAGTTATAATTAGTTTATCTGTTGGATTTATTAGTGCTACTATTCAGACTTCTGCTTCTAATGGCATGATTAAGAGTGATTTTTTAAATTCTGATAAAATTTATATAAAAGGCAATTCTGGATTTTGTTTTGAATTTAAAAAAGTTACTCTTTATATTGTTGAAAGTGGTAAAACAGATTTAGATGATGTAAGGGGAAGTTTTCAGGAGATTGATTTGACAGATACTTTTGCTATTCCTTTTAGCACAATGATTTGGGAAAATCCTCTTGTAGGAGAGTATGATATTATAATTGATTGTAATTGTGATGGAAATATTCATTATTCAGACCCAAAAACAAGTTTTATTGTTAGTGCTGCAACAGGAAATGGTTCTGTTGTTCTTGGACCTAAAAATCCTGAGAATCACTTTTGGCAGTATGATTCAGAAGAACCTAATCTAATTAATGAAATGATGCAGGTGAAAGTTGTTGCAGGCATAGAAAACATTAATTTAAAAAATATTACAATTAAAGCAGGAGGGAGTGGAGATGATAGCCAGATAGATAAATTAGAAATTTATTTAGATGAAAATAGTAATGGAATTATAGATAGTGGGGAAACTATTGTTGGAGATTCTCAACCAGCATTTAGGCTGGACAATGGTATTGTTGATATAGAATTGGGCTTGGATTTAGAAAAAAATATTGAAAAAAGTTTATTATTTGTCTATACTATGAATTCAAATATTAGTGAAGGAGATTTTAATTTAAGTATACAATCTCTTATTGGTATTGGAGTAGAATCTAAAAAAGTTATCTTGTTTAAGGGGTTGCCTTTAAGTTCTGGAATTAAAACTGTTATGCCTGAAAAAAGTTGTTTAGGAGATATAGTTCTTGAGATAATCCCAAATCCAGCATCTATAAATGAGAGTGTTATAGCAAGAATAAGTGGCATTAATGGTTGTGTTGATAAAATTATTTCTTTACAGAAAAATCCCTGTGATTCTTTTGTAAAATCTCAAATTAGTAAATGTTCTTCTGGGAGAAGTGGATGTGATATAAGTTTTGAAGCAGTAGCTAATAGGACTTATTATGCATGTATTGATAAGAATTTAGATAAAGATACTTCTGATCCTGGAGAGAGTAGTTATGATGAATTATTAGTTGTGACAAAAGTTATAGAAGAAATTAATATGAGTAATGTTAGTGAAGAAGGAGTTGGAGAAGAAAATTTAATAGGAGAAGATGCTGGGATTACAGGAGAAGTTATTGGAAAAGGATTAGTAGAATCCTTGGGAGGGAGTAGTTTTTTATTTCTTTTAGAGATTACTTTATTACTTATTTTATTTGTTTTAGTTATGATTTTATTTAGATTAAAAGGGAGAGGCCCTGTTGTTGATGAAGAAATTTTAGAAGAATCTGCTAGAATTGAAGAAAAAAAGAAGGATGAGAAAAAGAAATAAGATTTTTTGATTTGTAGAAACAGTTATAAAAAGATATTTAATTCTTGTTAATTGATTTATAATTTTGAGAGTAATTGTTTGATGTAGTTTTTTTAGAATAGATTTTTACTAGATAAATACAACTCTATATTCTCAGAAAATTATGAATTTTTTGATATAAATTTGGAAGTCTTTAGAATGTGGCATTAATAATATATAAAACTTTTAGCTGTATGGAGAACAAGCTTAAGCTCTGATATGTGAGCTTGAAACTGTAAGAAGATATTGAGAAATCTGGGAATTTATTTATGGGATGTTGTTTTAATTATCTTCAATTTCCCAAGAATCTAACATTTGTCCTATAACTTGTTTACCTGATTTGGTGTACATTACAGGATATATCTCTATTCTTGTTATATCTGTTATATGTTCATATAAAAAACCTTCTGTCGAAGGGTTTAGTGGAATTTGTACTTGTTGAGTTTCTAAAGCTTTTGGTAGCTCACTAAATGGAAGCCTGTATTCATAGGAAATAGAATCATTGTAGAAAATGAATTTTAAATGGTCATAGACTTCTAAGGGTTTGTATTGTGAGGAAATATCTTTTGTTATTTCTTTGTATACTTCTGTTATTTGATTGACATCTCCTGCAGAATAATAACTTCCATTTCCACATTTTAATCCTGTTGCAGGGTTTTCTTTTTCTCCTGCAATTGTTTTAAGAAGATCCTCATCAACATCTCCTCCAACTCCAATTGTGTAGATTATAATTCCATTATTAGTATATGCATTGCAGGCTGCATTAATTGCCGCCTCATGCCCATTAAGTCCTAAACCATTGCAATTAGCACCTTCATCTGGTGCACCATCTGTCATAAGAATAGCTATTTTAGGAGCATTGCCTGTATTTACTTCAACACCTGTTAAAATAGTTTCTGCTTCTGCAATTCCACAGCAAATACAAGTTCCCCACCATGTTTCTGCTTGATTTATAAAATCCTTTAAATTGTCTTTTTTTTCATCTCCAACTAATTGATTAGTTCTTACTATATTTTGAGAATATAGATTGGTATCTATTCCAGGAGGACAAGTATCTATAATAGTTCCTAGATTTGCAAGAAAAATAGAATTATCTAATAAAGAGTTTAATAAAGAACTAGGCAATGAAAATAATAATGGTCCTGTTAGAAAGAATTCTAGAGAAGGGTCTTCTAATGTTATTCTTACAGTAGCAATATTATTCTCTTCATTATATTCTGGAACTTCATCTCCTGAATCAAGGACTGCAATTATATTTGTATCTTCTTCTAGGGTTGTTGTCCATTTATAACTTGTTAGTTTATTTCGTGTTGGAGTTGTTGTTGTTATTCTTATAGACCCTATTAGATTTTTACTTGATATTGAGTTTTTATAAAAACTAATACTAAAGGGGGTTGTAGTACATTGTATTATTCCATATCTTACATAGAAATTAATATCTGTTTGTTCTCCTTTATTGACTATTTTTGGAGAAGTAGTAAAAATAGTATTATCAAAAAGAATGTCTGGTCCTGCATAAAGGTCTGTAGCCCTTATATTATTTAATTCATTTGATTCATCTACTTGATTTAAAGAATCTGCTTTAACCCAGAATTTAGTTGGTATTTTGAAATCAGTTATATCTACTATCATATTATAAAAAATTGCAGAGCCATATTTACCAGGTTGTATTGAGGGAATCTCTTGATAGTTTTCCCAGTTTCCATTAATCAAATCTTGATTTTCTCTTGATAATGCAATATCTGTAGGTCCTGAGGGGCAAGTACTATCATAAATATATGCTTTAACACTTGCATCATTAAGTCCAAGAGAGCAAGGAGGATTATAATATGAAGCTGTATTCCAGCTATTTAAAGTTAAATCTGGTTTATTAATTTTGATTGTGATGTATTTATCATTATTTTCTTCATTTGATTCAATTATCTCTCCAGGTGGTGGAGATTGTGCAGGAGGCATAGGATAATCTACATAAGCATATATTTTTGTATTTGTTGAAAAATCATCTACATTCCAGTAAAAATTTGCTATCTTTGTTTCTTGTTTATTTGCCTTAAGTCCTCCAGTTACCCTTACACTTCCAATTATATTTTGAGAAGATATACTTTCTTTGAAAAAAGTTACTTCAAAATCTTTTGTTACATCTTCTGAGCCTTGGTTTAGAATATATGCTGATATTAAAAGTTGATTAGGGATAGGATTAGTTGTGCAGAGAGTAGGTCCTCCCATTCTATCAATAATTAAATCTTTTCCTCCAATATAATCATATACATAAACTCTAATATTTGCTTGATTGTTTTCTTTATCTGACTCAATTATTACATTTTCATTGTCTGCAACCATATAAAAATTAGTGCTCTGAGTAAGTGTTGTAATATAATTAATTTTTACAGATTTTAAATCATAAAAACTCATTGAATTTATTGTTTGCTCTCCTATTTTGTTTGCTTCAGAAATACTGTCCTTATAAAAATTTACTTTAAAAGGTTGTGTAATTGGTTTTCCATAGTTTTTAATTGTTCCGTGAAATGTAAAATTAGTTTGAACTCCTTTTCTAGCTCTAACATCTTTTGCATTCCAACCTCTTGAACCAAGTTTTCCACAATCAATTTTAACAATTTTTTTCCAAAATTCATTTTTATCAATTAATGTTTCTTTATCTGTGAATAATCCTATATCTAGGGCTATGCTTGAACCTTTTGAAGCACATGCAATAGTGTTTTCACCTTCATGAACAATAAAAAGAGGTATATCAATCTCTGCATTCCAGTAACTAGGATTGTTATTCCATGCATAATGCCCCACTTCTATTCCATTAATAAAACAAAGATAACCCGGACCATAAGAGACTTTAAGTTTTAATTCTTTTATTTCAGAAATTGAGTTAATATTAAATTTTTTTCTTACAAGAACTTTGCAATAAGTTCCACATCCTTCACTTGCATCAATAGATCTACCTAACTGAAATTCTTCCCAGCTAGAATCATCTATGTCTGGTTCTGGCCAGTTTGGCTCATAGCAATTAGGGTCTGGTCCAATATATAGTTTTGAAGAGAGGTCTGCTAAATCAATTCTTTTAACAGTATTTCCTGAAGAATACTCAACAATTCCGATTTTTGAACCACTAGCTTGTTCAAACATTGAATCAACAAATTCTTTTTCTGCTTCTATTATCTTATCTATTTTTTTAGGAATGCAAGGTTCTCCTGTTAAATATCTTCTTAAACCACAATAATATCCTCCTTCTTGTTCCCAGATTGTGTTTAGTTCTTTTGTTTCTAGTTCTTCATTACACCACTCCATGCTTGCTGAAACATCTGTTATAAGTGCTATGTTTGGAGGTTCTGTAGGGCTGCCTTTAGATATATTATAAAATATTTTTGACACTCCTTTATGAAGAGTTATATCAAGATGTTCTGGAGCTATTAAATTTCCTTTAACTTCTTCTATATCCATTGTTTCATCTAATAGTTTAATCTGGACTGCTCCGACTTCTCTATTTTCTGATATTATTTTTATGATTATTGGATAGAGTATAAAAAACATTAAAAGAATAAGTAAAATAAGCAATATAACTACTATAATTTGAGCTTGAGATTTTCTTTTATTTTTAAGATTATTTTTAGATTTCATTTTCCTCTTTTTTAAATTATTCTTAGTGATTATACTAGTAGTTATAGAGTATAATTGTTTATAAAGTTTAGGATTGGTTTAAACTTTATACTTATTGTTTTATTAAACTTATATTTACTACATTATTTAACTTAATTATCTCTTCTGCATAACATTAATTTTATTAATATAAACGGAAATTAATATCCTTTAAGATGTGGTACTGATATCATTTAAAAATTTAAGTTATGAAGATGAAGAGTTTAAGCATAGGTAAAGCATAAAGATAAGATAAGATATATTAAAATTTGTAAATATTATGTTTGGGATTTTTTTGATTGTTTTATCTGAATTG
>CAZGSA010000013.1:0-7069 GCA_964528215.1 Candidatus Woesearchaeota archaeon | reverse complement strand
TTGAATTGTTGAATTGTTGAATTGTTGAATTGTTGAATTGTTGAATTGTTGAATTGTTGAATTACTGAATTGTATTTTGTTTTAAGGATTATTAGTATTTATTATAGAATCAAACACAAAAACATTTAAACTAGATTTTCAGTGTATTTTTATGTTAATTGGTATTACTGGGAGAATTGGCGCTGGAAAAGAAACTTTAACAATGTTTTTAAGAGGAAAGGGATTTAGATATTTTGAGACTTCATTGTTATTAAAAGAAGAATTACAAAAAAAAAGACAGATTATAACTAGAGAAAATATGCAGAATATGGGGGATAAGCTAAGAAAAGAGCAGGGACCTGAGATTTTAATGAAAATGTTTCTTGAAAAAATAGATTCTAAAGAAGATTATATAATTGATAGTTTAAGAAATACTGGAGAAGTTGAGTTTATGAGAAAAAATTTAAAGAATTTTTTTTTAATTGGTGTTGATGCTTTTCAGAAACTTAGATTTGAAAGGATTCTTAGTAGAAATAAATCTAGTGACCCAAAAATTTGGGAAGAATTTCTTAAGATTGATAATCGTGATTTTTTTGATTCTAATAATAAAATGGGTCAACAAACTGGTAAATGCATAGAACTTGCAGATTTTAAAATTATAAATAATGGAAGTTTAGAAGAATTAAAAAATAAAGTCGAAAATGTTTGGAATGAGATAAAATCCAAACAAATAACTTAAAATGTTAATTGGAATTGTTGGAAAGCCTTCATGTGGAAAATCAACTTTTTTTAAAGCTGCAACCTTGGCAGAGGTTCTTATTGCTGCTTATCCTTTTGCAACTATAAAACCTAATCATGGTGTTGGTTATGTTAAGATTAAATGTATTGAGGATGAGTTTAATGTTAAGTGTAATCCTCAAAAAGGTTATTGTGTTGATGGAAATAGATTTGTTCCTGTTGAATTGCTTGATGTTGCAGGTTTAGTTGAGGGTGCAAGTGAGGGAAAGGGTTTGGGAAATCAGTTTTTAGATAATTTAACTAGTGCAGATGCTCTTATTCATATTGTTGATATAAGTGGAGATACAGATGCAGAAGGTAAGGAAACAAAAGGGTATAATCCTGTTAATGATGTTCAGATGTTGGAAAATGAATTGGATTTATGGTATTTAGGAATTTTAAAAAAAGTTTGGAAGACTTTTTCACGTACTTTGCAAAACACGAAAGGAGATTTTGCAAAATCTGTTGCTAAACAGTTTTCTGGTTTAAAAGTTGTTGAAGAAGATATTAAAGAAGTTGTTAGAAAAGCTAAGTTTGATATTGGAAAGCCTGCTGAGTGGAGTGATAGTGAATTATTAAGATTTGCTCATGAGTTGAGGCACTTAACAAAACCAATGATTATTGCTGCAAATAAGTGTGATAAGGTTAGTTCTAAAGAAAATTTAGAGAATTTGAAAAATGCCTACCCTGAAATTATGATTGTTCCTTGTTCTGCTGATTCTGAACTTGCTCTTAGAGAAGCAAATCATCATGAATTAATTAAATATATTCCTGGGGAAAGTAATTTTCAGATTAAGGAATGTAAAATTAGTGAAAAGCAAAAATCTGCTTTAGAGATTATAAGAAAAAATGTTTTAGATGTTTATGGTTCAACAGGGGTTCAGGGAGTTTTAAATAAAACTGTTTTTGAATTATTGAAATATATTGCTATTTTTCCTGCATCTGCCAATAAATTAACAGATAGTAAGGGAAACATACTTCCTGATTGTTTTTTATTAAAAGAAGGGAGCACTGCAGTAGATTTTGCCTATGCAATTCATTCTGATTTTGGAGATAATTTTATTAAAGCTATTGATGCAAGGACAAAACAAGCTGTTGGCAAAGAGCATAAATTAAAACATCGTGATGCTTTAGAGATTATTACTTAGTTTTTTAAATTTATTTTGATATTTTTAAAGTTAGAAGCTGTTTCATATTTTTTATGCAAAATTTTAAGTTAGGCAGATGAAGATAGATAGGGATTTTGGAGAATTGGTTTGTGTAGATTGAAAGTGTAATAAGATATCTAAGAAATACAATTTAGTGTATTGTAGCACATTGTTTTTTTTGATTTTAGTATTGGGATGATGTTATGTAAAATAAATATTTGAATTATTAAAATGTTAAATATTTTATTTTTAACTTTAATATATATTTTAAGATTCAATTATATTTATAAAGCAAATTTGGATTTTTAGTTCTTCAAAGATTTGATATAAATTAATAAGCATTAGTAATTCATCAAAAATAATATTATGAAGAAGAGTATTAGTAGTTCATCAAAATAACTTTATGTAGATGAGAGAATAGAATAATAATAGATATTGAGTAAAAGATATAGTAAAAATTAATAGCCAATAAAAAAAGATGTTATAAAGATGAAGGAATATAACATTATAAGATATATTGATGAAAAAAACAAATTAATAAATCAAAATAATTTATAAGGCAAAATCTTCTGAATAAGAGAAGATTAAAAATTATTGAGTAAGAAGATATAGATAAAGTATAATAAATTGAAAAACAAAAAATAGAGCAAGATAAAAAATGACAAAAAAATATGTGTATGATTTTAAAGAAGGAAATAAAGATATGAGGTCTTTATTGGGGGGTAAGGGGGCTAATTTAGCTGAGATGACTTCTATTGGATTGCCTGTTCCTCCTGGATTTATTATTTCAACTGAGGCTTGCAAATTATTTAATGAAAATGATAAGTGTTTGACTGAAGAAATTCAAAAACAAATTTCTAAGAAAATGATTGAACTTCAAAAACAAGTGGATAAAAGATTTGGCGATAAAAAAGACCCCCTTTTAGTTAGTGTGAGAAGTGGAGCTGCTGTTTCAATGCCTGGGATGATGGATACTGTATTAAATCTAGGTTTAAATGATGATAGTGTAATTGGTTTAGCTGAACAAACCGGTAATCCTAGGTTTGCTTATGATTCTTATAGAAGATTTATCCAGATGTTTGGAGATGTTGTTATGAATGTTAAACATGAATTGTTTGAAAAGATTTTAGAAGGTGTTAAGAATGAAAAAGGGATTGAATTTGATACTGAACTTAATATTGAAGATTTGAAAAAAATTATTGAGATGTATAAAGAGTTAATTAATCTGAAAACTGGAAAAATGTTTCCAAGTGAAGTTTATGAGCAGTTAGATATGGCTGTTAGTGCTGTTTTTGAGTCTTGGGATAATGATAGAGCTATTGCTTATAGAAGATTGAATAATATTCAGGGACTTATAGGCACTGCTGTTAATGTTCAGACAATGGTCTTTGGAAATATGGGTGAAGATTCTGGAACTGGAGTTTGTTTTACAAGAAATCCAAGCACTGGGGAAAATGTTTTTTATGGAGAGTTTTTAATGAATGCTCAGGGAGAAGATGTTGTTGCAGGCATAAGAACTCCTGAAAAAATACAGAATTTAGAAAAAATTATGCCAGAAGTTTATAATGAACTGATTAGGATTAGAAGAGATTTGGAAAATCATTATAAAGATATGCAAGATTTAGAATTTACAATTCAACAAAATAAATTATATATTTTACAGACAAGGGATGGAAAGAGAACTGCACATGCCGCTGTTAAAATAGCCGTGGATATGGTTGAGGAAGGTCTTATTAATAAAGAAAAAGCATTGTTAAAAATAGAACCAGAATCTTTAGACCAGTTATTACACAAACAATTAAATGAAAATTCTAAAAAAGATGCACAATTATTAACAAGGGGATTGCCTGCAAGTCCTGGTGCTGCAGTTGGTAAAATTGTTTTTAATGCTGAAGATGCTAAAGAAAGGGTTGGAAATGGAGAAAAAGTTATTTTAGTTAGAATGGAAACAAGTCCAGAAGATATTGAGGGGATGGATGTTGCCCAAGGTATTTTAACTTCTAGAGGTGGGATGACAAGTCATGCTGCTGTTGTTGCAAGAGGAATGGGAAAATGTTGTGTTGCTGGTTGTAGTGATATGATTATTAATGAAAAACAAAAAATTGTTGAGGTTGGAGGGGGAAGGTTTGGAGAAAATTCAACAATTACCTTAGATGGGAGTAGTGGGGAAGTTTTCTCTGGTAAGTTAGACTTGGTTGAACCAGATTTATCAGGAGATTTTACAAAATTAATATCTTGGGCAGATGATATTAAAAGATTAGGGGTTAGAACAAATGCAGACACTCCTAAAGATGCTAAAGTTGCAATAAGATTTGGAGCAGAAGGCATTGGATTATGCAGGACAGAACATATGTTTTTTGAAGCAGATAGAATAAAAGCAGTTAGAGAGATGATTTTAAGTGACCATGAATATGGAAGGCAAGAAGCTCTTAATAAACTTCTTCCAATGCAAAAAAAAGATTTTTATGAAATATTTAAAGTAATGGATGGAAGGCCTGTTACAATAAGATTATTAGATCCTCCTTTGCATGAATTTTTACCAAAGGAAGATAAAGAGATAAAAGAATTAGCAGAAGAAATGGATATTAGTGTTGATAAAATTAAGGAAAAAATAGAAGAATTGCATGAGTTTAATCCAATGTTAGGGCATAGAGGTTGTAGATTGGCTATTACTTATCCTGAAATTGCAGAAATGCAAGCTAGGGCTATTTTTGAAGCTTCTGTAGATTTAATTAAAGATGGAAAATTAATTATTCCAGAAGTTATGATTCCATTAGTGGGAAATGTTAAGGAATTTGAGCATCAAAAACAAATTATTGACAATGTTGCTGAAAAGATTAAAAAAGAATCTGGTGTTGATTTTCAATATTTGGTTGGAACAATGATTGAAGTTCCAAGAGCAGCAGTTACTGCTGATAGTATTGCAGTTAATGCAGATTTTTTTTCATTTGGAACAAATGATTTAACTCAGATGGGTTGTGGTTTTTCTAGAGATGATAGTAGTAAGTTTTTGAAAGAATATGTAAATTTAGGAATTTATTCAAGAGACCCTTTTCAAGTTTTAGATAGAGAAGGTGTTGGGGAATTAATGAAAATTGCAATTGAAAAAGCAAAACCAATTAAGAAAAATATTAAACTTGGAATTTGTGGAGAGCATGGTGGAGAGCCAAGTTCTGTTGAATTTTGTCATGAAATTGGTTTAAATTATGTTTCTTGCTCTCCATATAGGGTTCCAATTGCTAGATTTGCTGCTGCTCAGGTTGTTATTAAAGAAAGAAAAAAGAATCAGGAAAGAGCCTGCAAAAGATTAGTAGAGGATGTTGTAGGAGTATTGCAGGGTAAGTTTGATGGAATTGATTTTGAGGATATTGAAAATGATATTGCTAGTTGTATTAGTGTAGAAAAGATTGGAGATTTGTTTTAGAATAATTCTATATTAATAATGTAATTTTTTTTTGATTTGTAATCTTGATGACATGATAAAACTTATTCTATTGTCTACATAATTTAAGATTTAGGGAATATTGATACTTTGTTTGAAATATAGATTTTTTTATCATTGATTAATTGCAAAAATTAGCTGTGTTTCAATTTGTTGTTTATAATTATCAGTACATGTTTTTTCTTTTTCTGTTGAAAACCATTCATCAGAGCACTGAATCATTAAATTAAGATATATTTTATTACAAATTGCAAGTATTGGGTTTTTTTCTGTTTGTGTTCTTTGTAACATTTTTATTGCTTGTTGTTTTTGAATATTTTCTAGATTTTCACAAATACCTGAAATTGATTTTCTTACTAAAAGTTGCTGATCACTTATTGGGTTTTTAAGAGATAAAGAATACTGGCCATTTTGTTTTTCTTGTTCTTTTTTCATTGTCTCAATACATTTAGATTTTAAGTCTAATTGTTGTATTTGTTGTTCAGAAGGAATTTGCATATTCTTATTAAAATTCTCTAAATTTGTTATAGCTTTTTTAGGATTTGTATCCCAAATTGTTTTATTGCCATCAGTTGTTTTATCTAGAACAGACCCTATTATCTGCCAATTTATTATAATTGCACCTGATGTAAGATAATTAAGAGTATCAAGAACTTGTGCAGTTATAAATTCATAATCTTTTTTATCTTTGTTTTTTTCTAAATTATCTAGGTCTTCTAAGACATTTTCATTTAGAAGAATTATCATAAAATTTTGGGCCATATATTTTATTCCAGAGTTTATGTTTGTAATTGTGAATTTTTTATAACCTAGTTCTTCTATATCTTTGAAGATTCCATCTTCGCATGAATAAGTATCTTCATCATTTGGATTATATTCAAAACTATTACCATCATTGCAGTGGATTATCATATTCATTTCATACATCTCAAATTGACCAGTTGTTTTAATATCATTAATTTGTTTTTCTATATAATTCTTATTCTCTTGATGTCTTTTTTTAAGTTCTCTAATATCATTTGTTGGTAATCTTTCTTGTTCAGCAAATGAATCCACTCCACTTGCACCCCCACTTATGATAACATCACTCTTGAATATACCTAATAAAGTTGCCCTTGTCATTTCATATTCTTTTTCTATTAATCTTGATTTAATTACTGTTCTTAATACAAAAAAAGTTAGTAATAGGATAATGATCATTACAAGTAATATTACGACCCACTTTTTCTTAGAAGATTTTTGTGGAATTGACTGAACAACTGGTTGATTTGGCTTAATTGACTTAATTACAATTGGCTGTCTTGTTTGTCTTACCCCTTTTTCTATAGATTCTGTAAGAATTATTATAAAAAGGTATTTGTTTAATAATATTTAGTCAATCCCCAACTTCTCAAAAAGTTCTTTACTTTGTTCTACAATCAATTGTTCGCCATTAATTTTAATTAATTTTTCTTGTTTTTTATAATACTCTATAATTGGTTCTGTTTCCTGATGATAGGTTTCTAATCTTTTTTTTACTGCTTGTTCTGTATCATCCTCTCGTTTTATTAATTTGCCACCACATTTATCACAGATACCTGGTTGTTTTGGTTTTGGTTCTGTGATTGTATTATAACCTTCTTTACATTTTTCACAGCTAACTCTTCCTGAAATTCTTTTGATTGCTGTTTCATCTGATAATGTTATTTCATTTAGCTTATTATAAATAAATCTATCTTTAGAA
>CAZGSA010000012.1:0-14608 GCA_964528215.1 Candidatus Woesearchaeota archaeon | reverse complement strand
AATTTTTAGTTGCTAGTGACATGTTTCATGATATTATTCACTAAAACTAGAAAACCTTAAAAAGCCTTTTTTTTTCTAAATCTAATGACAAAACCAAGGGCTTTTAATCCAGAACAGGTTAAACAAAAACTAATAGATATTGAGCAAGGAAAAAATATTTCTTATGAGACTTTAATGAAAAGATATAAAAAAATGTGGCCTTGGGCTAAGCAAAGATTAAAAGATGAAGAAACTCAAAAGAGATTAAAAAGAATTCAAAAGAGGGCCTTGAAAGTTTCTATTAGAAGAATTGCAAATGGAAGTCCTATTAATCATAGCTATCTTACTCTTAATTATGGATATTTAGCAGCTGCTGCTGGAAGGGTTTATGAGAGAGATAATAGAAAATGTCCTGTGCAGGTTTGGATTGAAGATGCAGGTGTAGAATATTTTCAAAAAAGCAAACAAAGAAATTTAAAACAGATTTTAGAAGATATTGCCGAGGTTGGAGAGAATCCAAGAGATTTTACTACTAAATATTTTTATGAAACAAATGGTGGGCTTGGGAAAGTTGTTAAAAATAGATTTGGAAGTATTGGAAAAGGAGTTATTTTAGTTGGTATTGATTATCTTCAAAAAAGAAATTCTAATATAAAAACAAAAAGGCATAAATATTATTTTACATTAGATGAATTAGCTAGTATAACACAAGATAAATCTTTAACAGATAAAGAAAAAGGAGCTTGTTTGTTTAATGCATTATCTCTGCAATATTATGATTTTTCAGATTTTAGGTCTGGAGTTCATAGAGAAACTGATAGAGATGTGGATAAAAGAAAAATTAAAAAGAGAACTGAAACAAATTCATTAATTCCTGGGTTTAAATCAGTTATCAAAAAAATAGAAGAACCTATCTGGTTTGGAGGAGAAGATTATGATGTTCTTGAAAAAGATTCTTATTCTAAATATGGAATAGAAATAGGCCTTAGTCATGCAGAAATAAGAACCAAAGATGATAGAGAAAAACCCCTCTTGTTTAGAACAAGACTTTGTTTAGATAAAGATATAAAAAATCCTATTCATGATACTAGATTTTATTTTACAGGAATTAAGTTGGGGGGGGAAGATTATTTAACTAAAGGGGGGGTTGTATATTGTCCAGGAGGATTAGCCAGACTAGGGGCTATTAAATTTTATATGGATTGGAATACAATCTTAAACAATAAAAGTTTAGGGTTTGGATTTGTTGATAGCAATAATCCTTATTTAGCCCACATCTTACTATAACCATAATTAAAAGTTATAAGAGCTCGTGAAACTCTTGTTTTTAATCTTTTATATTCTTTCCTTTCAATACCCTCTGCTTCAAAAAAATTTTTAAATGCTGGATAGTGCCTGGTTTTGTAACTAATTTTAGCCCTGTTATTTCTAAATAAGTAAATAGGATTTTTATGAAGCCCGCATCTAATCTTTTGATTTAATGGAAGAAACTCACCTGCACTAATCAATGGAAGGACTTTTTCTAACAATCTAGGAATATCTCCATCTATGGAAGCTATTCCAACTCCTTTTTTTTCATAAGTAGAAAGGTAAATTGCAGTTGCAACTATTCTCTCATCTGTTGGTGCAATTATCCTTTGTTTAGACGCACTACTTCTATTATTAGGTAAACTATCTCCAACATTAGAATAACATTCTGGTTTTTTTATTTTTTTTGCTAGACTAATTAATTCAACTATTTTTCTTATTGACTGATATTCTGGATAATTTATAGGAACCTTTCTATTTCTTAACTCTCTTTCTAAAGATAAATCTGCTAGTCCACTAGCTTGTTCTTCTAATTTTAATACTAATCCTCTATTTTGAACCCTTTGTTCATAGGGTGTCCAAGCTCTTTCTTCTTCAGATTCTTTTTTATCCAACTCAGATATTTCTTCATCAAGAATTTTTGCTAATTTTCTTATTTCATTGCTTACTAATGGAAGAGTCACTGCGTTTTCATGTGAAAGAACCAATGCTGCATAAGGAAAGTCTCTTAATCTTTCTTGTAAAAAATTAATATCTAAATCCTTGTATTTTTCTGCTTTTCTAAGCTCACGAGAAATACTTGCTGTTCTTTCTTTTAGAGTTTTTTCTCTTAAGGTTATACAGCTATCTATTACAATCTTCATTCCTGAATCTAAATATGTTATTAAGTTGTCCATTGCCTTTTACCTTTCTTAATATTCTTTTGATACTTAAGTTTTTTAAATTATGTGAAAGTGTTTAGATTGTTAAATTAATAATATCTCTGCTTAGGAATTGCATTATCCTCTTTATATCTTAAGGTCTTATTATTATTAAATTATAGAGATAGCATTAATTAACTCATGCTCAAGACTTAAAAGATCAAAAAAACAATGTGTCACTCCACACTAAAGCTTCAGAAACTTTTAGTTTCTGATAGTGCTCAGGATTTAACAATCCTACATGTTCCAAACCAAGAAAAACTTTTATGGTTTTTCTGGTCCAAAAAATCTTTGATTTTTTCTGAATTGATAACAGTATCTTTAGTTAGGCCCCATAATAAATTAGGGGGTTATCAATTTTAGACATATTACTATTTGTACTTTTTTATTTTACTTAGCTTTATTTATAATCTGTTGAAGTTTTTCTAAAAATTCTTCACTATCTACAAAATAATTAGGGTATGCTTTTTTTAAATCATTAGTTGTGTCTGCACCAACAAGAACAACATCATATGCTTCTTTTCCTTGATTTCTTTTTTCAGCTTGGTCATAATTTAAGATAGCAATCTTTTCTTGTTCTTTAGTATATGTCCTTAGATTAAGTCTACCTTCTCCAACATCTAATTCTAGAAGGAAGAATTGAACATTTGGTTTTTCTTTAGTTACTTCTTGAAAAACTTTAATTGCATGAGCCCATCCTGTCATTACATTAATAACCTGTAATTTCTCTTCTTGTACTTTAATCTGAGAATATAATTCTTTCTTATTTCTTGAAGTTCCTGGGATTGTAGGAGTTTTTTCAATTATAGCAAATACTGAACTTACTAATCTAAAAAAATCTATCCATTCTTTCTGACCTTCATTGGATTTTATAGCTTGTTTTGTAAAAAAGTCTACTATTTCAATTGCAGTTGCCCACAAGTGCTGTAATTTAGATCTTATCTGAACTTCTATTAATAAATCATTAAAATCTTTTTTACCTTTATCACTATTATATCTATAAATTAGGTGAATGCTCCTATATCCATCTTTTTTTGGAATCATCATATAATCTTTTTCATTTATCCTAGGGTGTTTAATATGACCTCTGATATAATGCTTTTCATATAATTCTCTTGCTTGTTTTATAGTTGGCATAACAACCCTACATCCAGCAATATCCTGCATTTGTGATAATTTCATTGTTGGTTTATTACCTTGATAGACTCTTTGTAATTTTTTAATAATTGAAGGAAGTCTTTTTAATCTCTGAACAGTAAATGCATCTTTATCTATTTTTTCAGAAACATTTTTTAATCTTTTCTTAAATATGTGCATAGGATATCTATGAATTGCTCTCCAATTATCTAAAATACAAATAGCCTTGTCTCTATCTTCTTCAGAGCTTGTTTTATTAATCAAAATATTTCCTGCCCAGTCTACTCTTTTCTTACTATATCCTTCTGGTTTTGCCCATTCCATATTATATTGCGCATTTTATACTATTTAAATCTTTCTTTTGCGCAACAATTTTACACATAAAATTGCTATTTTTTAGTATAAAATTCATTTTTGCGCATAAAATATGCATTTATCATATTTTTGCGCTATTAGAATTTTAATAAATCAAAAAAACAATCTGCTATAACACACTTTAGAATGTGATTTTCAATTCTTGATATAAAAAGAAGTCCTAATATGCGAACATATTAGGACAGTTATTAATATTATAATAATTCTGAACTTTAAAAAACCTTTGGTTGAGGAGAGAAAATTCTCAAAACTTATTCATTCTTAATAACTAATTGTTAATTTATGCTCTAAAAATAAGAAGTAGGAGCCAATCTCTTATTTGATTATAGATTATTATATAGACAAGTTTTATAAATCTTATTGAGTTTTAAGACATAATAGATTATTTATAGATATTAAAAATGGATTCACAATTTGCATTTGGATTAACAGGAGTTATTGCTGGATTGTTGGCAATAGTTGTTGGAGCACTTTTCACAAAAGGATTTAAAATTGCTTTTTATATTGGTTTTTTGATATTTTTTATTGGGGTTCTTTTTTTGATATTAAGTATTTTGAAGATTGGTGTGGTGTGATTTGTTGATGAATTTTGATGCTGATTTATTTTTATTAATATCTTATTAAAATAAATGTTTTGTAGAGGGTAGAGATGTTATTCCTGCTTAATAGATGATAGATAGGTTATTCCTGCTTGAGAATTATTCAGATTTTTGATATTTGTTTGGAGGGGGTGTTAGGTGGATGAGTTTATTGTTTTATCTTAATATTTGTGGGGGGGGTTAGGTGGATGAGTTTTTTGTTTTGAAGAAATTCTCCTAGATCTTATTGTATTTTAAGCTGAACAGAATATTTCTTCAAATAATCAGATGTCTTCATCTTTATAACGTTCGCGGTTAAAACTAGTTTTAATTAGGATGAGTGTGAGCGAATGTTTTAATCGCTGTTAGGTCTTTTCAATTGATTGAAACAAGAAATCTTTGATTTCACAGAGTTGTAGGTGCTCTTTAGGGGGCGTTATAAAATTAGAGAGGTTGCGATTATCTCTTATAATTTTTACTCTTCTTTGCATAACTGGATGTTAGATTATAACTAATCTGAAAAATAGAAATAGAAAAAAATACTATCCAAACTCCAGTATAAACAGAAAATAAAAAGGAAAATAGGAAATAGAAAAATCTAAATTCAAAAACTTTTTTTGTTCTTTTAAAGGATTTTATTTTTGGCAAGATTACATCCATTGTAACTCCAAAAATTCCAAATGATAAAAAGAAATATAGAAAATAAGGCCAATGGAAATTATCCATAACTAAGAAAAATGATAAAAACATTAAAGTTCCAGCAATTCCATGATTAAAATAATCTATCCTAAATCTTAGAAGATTAATCATAAGTAATGCTAGAAAAAGATTTGTTAAAAAGGAATTGCTCATTATTAATAATCCACCAAATATACCAAAAAGAATTCCAAAAATAATTGCATCACCCTTAAACCATTTGAAACCATGTTCATTAAAGCAATCTGCAAGTTTCATGGTCACTCCAAATAGAATTGCATAAATAATAATCATAGGAGCACTGAAAAATTCTATCATTTTATTGCCTCTTTAATCTGTAAGGATTATCTTCTTTTTAAAACTTCTGCGAGCACCTCTCGTAACTGGGTGGAGAAAAAGAGCACTGACAATTAGACTTAACTCAAAGTTTTATAGACTATTGATATTGCCTCTTAGTTTTTATTAATTTTTTCATCTACAAAAAGTAGTGAAATAGTGACGATAAAGTTTATATATTTGATAATGATTTTATTATTAGGAATTTAGAATATTTAGGGTTAATAATCTTTAATTATTTTAAGAATAATGAAAGGAGGTTAAAAAAGAGAGTGAAAATGAAAAAGTTATTAATTTTAGTTTTAATGTTTAGTATGTTGTTTTGTGTGAGTGGTGCTATGGCTATTGATACTTCAACCAATTTATCTTCTAGAGGTGATGGAAATGCCTTACTTTCAAGTAATCACGCTATAGGAACTCAATCAGCTCGTTTATATGCTCCATTAATAACTGATACTTCTGAAGGACCTTTTCATGAAGGAAGAGTTAGGATTAATATGCCTGAAGATTTTACTTTAAATCAATTAAATAGTCTTTCATGGCAACAATATGTTACTCAAGGTTATATTGCTCATGTTGATGTTTTAATTGATACTGATAATGATGGGAAATATGATGATGCGTTAGTATTTGAATATGATAAAGTAACTATCCCCTCTGACCAATCAACAGACACAAATGGAGATGGAAGACCTGATGATGTTTCTGCTATGGGTTATGGCAGAAATGGTTGGGTGAATACTTTTGATAATAAAGGCATTGTAAATTGTGATGCAATTGCATGGTTAAATTCAGGAGCTTCAGGAGGATTAAGTAGTCCTGGTTTTACAGAAGCACCACTATCTGAATGGAAATATGGAACTGTAGGAACAAGACTTAATAGTGATTCTTCTTATAAAGATTTAGCAGATAAAATTAGAGGAGATTCAGAAATAATCGCACTAGAAATTGAAGTAGATGGTTGGATTGTAACATCTGAATCATATATTGATGATGTTATGATAAATGGAAATATTGTTGCTTCATTTGAAGGGCAAGATGTCGAGGTTGAAATTGACTCCTCGATTAATGTTGTTGTTAATCCACCTACATTAAATTTTGGAACAATTGTTGCTGGAACAATAGATAATCCTGCTTTAAATGGGCCTGTTAGTTTTGATGCTTCAGGAAGTAATGTTAATGTGAGAGTTGAAGTTACAGATATTACTGAGGGGATTTTTGAAAATGGGCTTAAGTTTGATGAAGATTTAGCTTTAGGACAAACATTTGATTTAACATGTGATGATGGTAGTGGAGTTTGTGCATATGAATTAATTACTACAATCCCAACATTAGATATTCCAACAGGAACACCAAGAGGAACTAAAACAGGAACAATAACCTATACATTAGGAGAAGCTATTTAAAATGAGATTTTATTTTTTATTTTTTTTGTTTATAATTTTAGTTAGCGTGAGCTTTGTTCATGCTATTGGTTTTTCACCAACAAAAATGTTCTTTAAAATTGAGCAAAATGAAACCTATTGTGATGTCATAAGAACAGATTCTGATTCAGATAATATAAATGTTAGTGATATTTGGGCGGAGAATAAGAATATCGAATGGAAAACTACTTTATTTAATACAAGTGCTAAAGAACATAGCATCAATATTAGTTATGATAGTGAGTTAAGTGGTAGTGATAGAGAAGTTAAAGTTTGTATGAGTGCAAGTGAGTTAGGAGAATATCATGGAGCTGTATTATTAACAGAAGAAGTTGTAGGTAATTACAGTTATGCAAATGGCTATCTGGATTAATATGAGTGTTATTGAAAAACCAAAAGAACCACCAGTAGTGGTTAATACTCCAAGTAATAATGGAGGTGGTGGAAGTAGTGGAGGTGGAAGTAGCACTCCAATAGTTGTAGTTAATAATACAAATATTACAAAGAATAGCAATTCTGTTGCTGTAACAGGACAAGTGGGTTTAGAAATTGAAGATAATGGAAATAAGGGAAATAAAGTGATTAATAATGAATCTGAAGAAAATACAGAAGTTAGTGAAGGAAGAATGGCTGGAATAACTGGGGCGGTTATTGGTGGGGTGGGAGATTGGAAGGGAATTGCATTAGTTATTCTTATATTAGGGATTATAAGTTTAGTTGTTTATAATCATAAATCAAAAAAAGAGGATGGTTATATTAAAATAAATCCTAAAAAGCCTCAAAAAGAGGATGGAAATTATGTTAATGTAAAAGAAGAGGAAAGTTTGTTATGAAGAAATTAATAATAGGAATGGTTGGAATATTTTTGTTTTTAGTAGTTGGAATTTTGATTGGAAGTTGTTTAGCTTCTGTTTCACAAATAATTACTCAAAAATTAAATGCTACTGTGATAAATGGAACAGATATTGTTAATGGAACAATCTCTCATTGTATTTATGAACAAGATAATGTTGAACTAAAAACTCATGTTGTTTTCAATGATTGTCAAGGAAATGTTTGGATTTCTATTAATATAAATGAAAGTGGCTGGACAAATTATACTGTTATTAATCATATTAACTCTCTTTATTGGTTTACTCTTAATTCTTCTCTGATAAATGGGGGAGATATTATTTATTGGCAGTATTTTGCAAAAGATTGCTATGGACTTGTTTATAATGGCTCTATTAATAATTTTTATGTTATAAGAAACACAAACCTTATTGTAAATCCTGCTATTCCTAATGGAGATAATGGATGGTATATTACAGAACCAGAATTTACATTGGAAAATTTGGATAACAATAGTTTATGGTATAGATGGGATTCTACAGGTAATTTGCCTTATCTTAATCCCTTTGGATTAGAAGATATCCCTAACAATCCTCCTCTTGAAAGTGCAGGAACATTAGAATTAAATTATTGGGCTAATACTAACTGTAGCCATGAATCAGAACAAACTAAGTTATTCTATATAGATTTAAAAAATCCAGAAATAATGAATTTAGAACCTGCAAATAATTCAGAAGTAAAAAATATCAGACCGATGATTTCTGCTTATTTAGATGAAGTTTATCAGTCTAATTCTGGAATTAATGAAACTTCTATTATTATGAAAATAAATGGGCAAAGGGTTAATTTTGCAATCCAAAATTTGGGTTTAGATAAAAAAATAACTTATGCTCCTCTAAATGGTCTTACAGAAGGTATACATCAGGCTTATGTTTATGTTAAAGATAATTCTGGAAGAGAAAGCCAAGCAACTTGGAATTTTTATGTGAATAAGACTAGTTTATTTGATTTAATAATTTATTCTCCTTTAAAAGAAATTTATGATTCTAGAAGAATTTTCTTTAATCTTACTACTTCAAAAGAAGTTGAAAAAATTGAATATATTAATTGGAATGATAGAAATCCTAGATGGAGAAGACTCTGTATAAATTGTGAGGAATATGGATTTGATAAAAAAAGAACCAAAACATTAGGTGAGGGAGAAAATAAAATTGGAATAAGAGCTACTCATAAATTTGAAAGTGTTGAAGAGGTTAATATTAGTTTTTTTGTAGACTCAAGAACTCCTAAAATCTCAAAAACAGAGCCTAGAAGAAATGCAGTTATAAATGGAAGTAAATTTTATATTAAATATACTGAGGATAATCTCCAAAACATTACTCTATTTTATATAGATGGGGGAATTTTTAGAAATATAACTAAAAATAATACAGAATGTCTATCTGGAAAAAATCAGGAGTGTGTTTTTAATGCTAATTTAACAGATTATAATGGACTCTGGACTGATTACTGGTTTGAGATAAGAGATAAAATTAATACTAAAGAGTCTAGAGTAACCAGAGTATTTGTTGATGTAGTCAGCCCTAATTTAACTATTTATCTACCTCAAAATGCACCTTATGATTCAAGAAGAGTCCAATTTAATATGACTGCTAGTGAAGATGTTAATCTTTATTATATAGATAATAATGATAAAAATCCTCGTTGGAGAAAATTATGTACAAGATGTGATGAATATGGTTTTACAAGAAATAAAATTAAATCTTTTAAAAAAGGAGTTCATAATTTATTAATAGAGGCAGTTGACAAAGCTGGTAATTCAGATATAAAAGAAATTAACTTTGAGGTTGATTATTAAATAAATTAAGACCAGACTATATGAAAAAAGGATTAACAATTGCAGAGATAGGGATTATATTAGTTATTAGTTTCTCTGGAATTGTTTTTGCATCAAATCTTACAATAACTCAGGAATTAAGAGCAGAAGTTGTTTCTGGAAAAATGTATATTTATTCTCCTTTTTTTGGAGGGGTTTATGATAAAAGGATGGTTCCTATTAATATAAGCCTAAGTGATTTTGCAACTAAATTTAGATATGCAAAATATTCTGACAATGGTGAGAAGTTAGTTACTTTGTGCAGAAATTGCAATGAATATGGATATAGCAGACTGCGAAAAAAGCCTTTTGACGATGGTGTTCATCAGATGAAGATTGTAGGAATCTTTGAGTTTGGAGAAGTTGAAAGTTTTGTTAGTCTTACCGTTGACACAAAAGACCCTAAGATAAAGAAAATGACTCCAAAACAAAGAGGTTATGCAGATGGCTGGTTTGAAATTGAGATTGAAGAAGCAAATCCAGTTAATTTAAGCATATTTTATAAAGATAAATCTGGGTTAAATAATATTAATGTGAATCCATCAGTTGCTTGTAAAGATATTAGTGGTGGAAGTAAAAGAGCTAGAAAGCTTTGCAAGATTTTTATAAATTTAACAGACCATCCTGGAGAAGAAATTGAATATTGGGCAGAGGTGGTTGATATTCTTGGAAATAAAGTTGTTAGTAAGCATATTAAACAAGTTGTAGTTGATTTAAAAGCTCCTGTAGTAAATAATCCTGAAACATTTTATCATGTTGATAAGGGATATGTTTATTTTGATATTAATATAAGTGAAGATAATTTTGATGAAGTTTTATATAAAGATTTAAATGATGTTGGTAGAAGTGGAACTAAGGTACCTAAATGGAAGAGATTGCGCAGTCGTCTTGATAAAAATAATAATTGCGAAAAGAGAATCAGATATAAAGGAACAAGTCCTTTGATGAATATTAAGATTCTTGACAAGGCAGGCAATGAAAAAGAATTGGATGTCCTTCTTTGATATTTGTTTGAGAAGAGTTATTTGAATATAAGTTTTTTTATTTTATCTTAATATCTGTTTTAAGATGAAGGTTTTGTAGATGAGTTTTTTTATCTTAATATTTGTTTGAGATAAATGTTTTGCAGACGAGGATTTGTTAATGTTGGGTTAATTTTATATTTTTCTCATCTTCATAACTCAAATTTTTAGAGGATATTAATATTGCCTCTTGATTTTTTCATCATAAAAAAGTAGTAAGGCATGTTTATATAGGAAAGAGTGATAATTATACCTAGTTTAAGAATTAAAGATGTGTGACTTAGGAAGAAGATGGTGATGTACTAAAAATTGTGCATAAATATGATTAAAAAAGCTTCAAAAAATAAAGGTGTATTAGTTTTATTATTAGGGGTAATGTTATTTTCTATTTTACTTTTTGAATTTGTTTCTGCTTCTGATGTTGCTTATATTTATAGACAAGAATATAAAATTGATAATAATGTTATTAATGTTTTTGAAGATATGGGCCTTGATGTTGAATTGATTGATGAACAAGATATGCCTTCTAATTTTAATGATTATAGATTAATCTTTGTTGGTGACGAGAGATATAGAAAAGCTAATCAGATTCCTGTTGGGGATGTTCCTACTATTGTTTCAAACTATTACTTTGGAGAAGGATGGGGATTAACAGATTATGATGGTATTTCAAAACTAGCTGCTAATTCTCCTCTTTCTGTCAGAAAGAATGGGGGAATTATCCAGGTTTATACTCAGGCAATATTTCCTGGAAAATCTATTTCAATACCTTATTATTATTTAGATGATGAAAACAAAGCTACTGGAATGCAGAAAGCTGCTGGAACTTATACAGGAAATATTTATGATTTTGGAGATGTAATAAGCTATGCTGATTCAGGTTTAAAATTAATCAATGGAAAGGCAACTGATAGCAAAGTCTGTTTTTATGGAATAATTGAAAGTGATTTTTGGACACCTGCTGCAGAACAGATGTTTGAAGATTGTGTTGGTTTTGTTGCTGTTGAATGTGAAAATGATGATGATTGTGCTGATGCTATTGTTAGCAACCCTTATTGCAGTGATGGAAACTTAGTTCAAGATGTTGAAGAATATGAATGTATTGAACCTGGAACTGTTCAATCTGATTGTGTTGATGATGTTGTTCAAGAATTAGTTGAAGATTGTGGTGAAGATTATTGTGATGATTGGGAAAATAATTATTGTGTTGGGAGTGATGTTTATCATTCTAGAACCTGTTATGAGAATGGATGTGAGCTTGATAGTTGTTTTTCAAATAGTTTTGATGAAGATGAATTAGTTGAACAATGTGCTTATGGATGTAGTGATGGAGAGTGTATTCCTGCAAGTCAATGTCAGGATGGAATTGATAATGATGGTGATTTATTAATTGACAGCCAAGATCCTGGTTGTTGGGATAACCCTAATAATTCTTCTACTTATAATCCTACTAAAGATGATGAAACAAATGATGAATGTTATGATGATAGCTGGTGTGGAGAAGATTATTGTGAAGAATGGAATGAAAATTATTGTTTAGAAAAAGATGTTTATCATTCTAAAACTTGCCATGATTTTAGCTGTGTTGATGGAGGTTGTGTGGAGGAAGAATTTGAACAAGAAGAATTAGTAAATACTTGTGATTTTAATTGTGAATCTGGAGAATGTATTAAAGGGATTCATGATGTTGTTATTATAGATGCTGGTAATTCTGTTAATGGAATATTATTAGAATATGTAAATGGGACAGATATTCTGGAGCAAACAGTTTTGACCTGTAGAGATGTTATTAAGACTAAAGTTAAAGTTGAGAATTTTGGAAATTTTCAGGAAAATGTAGATATGAGTGGTAATATCAATGGAATAGAGATATTATTAAATGATATTGAGGATTTGGCTCCCGGTTCAAGTTCTTTAAGAAGTTCTTTAAGCCCTTATATTAGTCTGAATTTATCAGAAGGATTTTATGATATTATTATTAATGCTCTTGTTGAAGGTGATGAAAACCCCCTTAATAATATTGTTCAAAGACAAATATATGTCTCTTGCCCTGATTGTTTTGAAGATAGTGATTGTGATAATGATTACTATGGAGATAATTATTGTATTGGTGATGATGTTTATCAGGATTTTCATGATGCAATATGTATTCATGGAGGTTGTAATGAAAATGTATCAAGTGAGTTAGTTGAAGAATGTGATATTACTTGTGCTGGAGGAATGTGTGTTGAGTGTATTGAAGATAATGATTGTGGTCAGAATTATTGTGGAGATTGGGAATATTCTTGCATTGGAGATGATGTTTATAAGGAAAGAACTTGCTATGATTTTAGTTGTGTAGAAAATGGATGTTTAGAAAATACAAGGGTAGAACAAGAATTAGTCAAAGAATGTGGTTCTAATTGTTTAGATGGTGAATGTGTTGGAGGGTGTGAAAATGATGGAGATTGTGATGATGACTATGTTTATACTATTGATGAATGTAATTTAGCAGGAACAGCTCAAAGTTATTGTTCTCATACTCCTATAAATTGTGTAACAGATAATGATTGTGGAACCACTGGTTTTGTTGGACAAGAATTTTGTTTTAGAGATAATGTTTATAAAAACTTTTTAGAATCTATTTGTAGAAATCCTGGAACTATTAATAGTTATTGTGATATGTTTATTGGGCCTGACCAGATAAACAATTGTGGAGATGATTATTGCGAAGAATGGGATGAAAATTATTGTGTTGGAGATGATGTTTATCATTCAAAAATTTGTTATAATAAAGGTTGTGATTCAGGGGGATGTTTCTCAGAAATGTTTGAAGATGAAAAATTAGTTGAATTATGTGCAGAGAGTTGCATAGATGGTGAATGTGTTGAGATTAATTGTGAAAAAGATTCTGATTGTGGAATAGATAGTTTGCTTGGACAAGATTTTTGTGTAGAAGATAATGTATTTGATTTTTTTAGAGATTATAGTTGTATAAATCCAGGAGAATCAAATAGTTATTGTTATTTTAATGATAATAATGAATTTATTGAAGATTGTGGTGAAGATTTTTGTGAAACATGGAGTGATAATTATTGTATTGGAAATGAAATTTATCATGCTAGAACCTGTTATGATAATGGCTGTGAAATAAATGATTGTTTTTCAGAACCTTTTAGTGATGAACAACTAGTTGAAAAGTGTGATGAACTTTGCATAGATGGGCTATGCATAGATATAACTTGTTACAGTGATGAAGATTGTGAAGATTTTGATGATTATACTATTGATGAATGTCATAATCCTGGAACTTCTTCAAGTTATTGCACTAATACTCCTATGAATTGCTTAAATAATGCTGACTGTGGTATAACTGGTTTTGTTGGACAAGAATTTTGTTTTAATAATGATGTTTATAAGAATTTTCAGGATTCTCTTTGCATGAACCCTGAGACAGTGTTTAGTTTTTGCAATGTAAATGTTAATCCTCAATTTATAACTGATTGTGGAGAAGATGAATGCAGTAATTGGGAAGAATATTGTTATCAAGATGATGTTCATAAGAGCAGAACCTGTCAAGATAGAGGTTGTATAAATGGTGGATGTTTTTCAAATCCTTCTAATAATGAGCAGTTTGTAGAAGATTGTGGTAATGATTATTGTGATGGATGGGATAATAATTATTGTGTTGGAGATGATATTTACAAAAGCAGAACTTGCTATGATAAAGGGTGTGAGTTAGATGATTGTTTTAGTAATCCTTTTCCAGAAGAATATTTTATTGAGACTTGTGATAATGATTACTATGGAGATAATTATTGTATTGGAAATGATGTTTACAAAGATTTCCATAATGCAATCTGTATCCAAGGGGGTTGTGATGAAGATGTAACAAGTGAGTTAGTTGAAGAATGTGGTATTATCTGTTCTGAGGGAAAATGTGTTAAGTGTGTTGAAGATAATGATTGTGGTCAAAATTATTGCGAAGAATGGGAATATTCTTGCATTGGAGATGATGTTTATAGGGAAAGAACTTGCCATGATTTTAGCTGTGTGGAAAATGGTTGTGAGGAAAATGCAAGAGTAGAACAAGAATTAGTAGAAGAATGTGCAGATACTTGTGTTGATGGAGAATGTGTAGATATTG
>CAZGSA010000011.1:13826-16171 GCA_964528215.1 Candidatus Woesearchaeota archaeon | reverse complement strand
GAGCAATTATACTTTCTGAGGATTTTAAAAAGATTATATATGCAAACACCCTTCTTATTCCAGACACTGATTTAAGCACAAGGGAGACTGGGACAAGGCATCAGGCTGCAGAAAGAAGTGCTAAACAAATTAATGGATTAGTCATTGCTGTTTCTGAAAGAAGAAATACAATCACTCTTTATTCTGGTGATTCTAGGTATGTTTTAAAAGAAACAGAAGAGCTTTTAAGAAGAGCTACTGAAACCTTACAAATATTGGAAAAACAGAGGGAGGTTTTTGATGAATTAATTGTTAATCTTAATTTATTAGAGATTAATGGATTAGTTTCTGTGGGGGATGTTTCTAGAATCTTGGAAAGAATAGAGATGATTAAGAAAATGGCCAACATAATTAATGAGCATATTCTTGAGTTGGGTAGGGATGGTTTAATTGTGAGGATGAGGATGAGAGAAATTACTAAGGGGATTGATAAAGAATATGATTCTATTCTTAAGGATTATTTATCTAGGCCTGCGAGAGTAAGGCAGTTTTTTGATACTCTTAGTTTTGAAGGCCTTTTGGATTTAGAAAATTTAGCTAAATTTTTATTTAGTAAATCTCTTGATGAAGAAATTGTTCCGAAGGGTTATCGTATTTTAAATAAGACTCATTTAAATAAGGTAGAGATTGAAACTTTAATACGTAATTTTAAGAATTTAGAAGAAATTTTTAATGCTGATGAAAGCAGTTTAAAAAAGATTCTTAAAAATAGTTTTGTAAATCTGCAAAAAGAGTTTAATACTCTAAGAGAGAATATTATGTTGGGGAAAAAGGTTTGATGTTTTTATTCTCACAGATATGAATAACTTTTTTGAGTTGAGGATATGAAAAGGAGAATATCTTCTGATTGAAATTGTGGATATCATCTTGATTGATTTGTTTATCAATAACTTACTTGAATTTGTGTTATGGGGGGAGTAGATTTAGCTTAAATTGTTTTGATGGTTAGTAGTGATATTTCTATAACAAATTTTAAATAACCCCTTCATTTTACTTATTAATGTTGACAGAAAAAGAAATTTTAGAAATCAGAGAACATTTGGAAAAAGCTCAAAATCCTTTATTCTTTTTTGATAATGATAATGATGGATTAACTTCTTTTTTGCTTTTGAGAAGATATATTGATAGGGGGAGGGGGGTTGCCATTAAATCTTTTCCAGATTTAGATATTAGTTATTATCGTAAGATTGCAGAGTTAGAACCAGATTATATTTTTATTTTAGATAAACCTTCTGTTTCAAATGAATTTATAGAGAGGGTTAAAAAAGATAATTTACCAATAGTTTGGATTGATCATCACCAAGTAGAGATGCCTAAGGATAAGGAGATAAATTATTATAACCCTTTTTTTAGCAGTAAGAGTAATGAACCTGTTTCTTATCTAGCCTATAAAATAACTAATAAAAAAGAAGATATTTGGTTAGCTTTGATTGGTTGTATAAGTGATTGCTATATTCCTGATTTTTATCCTGAATTTGAGGAAAAATATCCTGAATTAGCTAAGGAAAATCCTAAATCTGCTTTTGATATTTTTTATAATTCTGAAATTGGAAGGATTTCTAGAATTTTGAATTTTTCTTTAAAGGATTCTACAACAAATGTAGTTAATATGATTAGATTTATGATGAGGGTAAAAGAACCTGTGGATATTTTGGAAGAAAATTCTAAAACCAAACAGATTTTAAAGAGGTATAATGAGATAAATTTAAAATATCAGGAATTAATGGAAAGGGCAAGAATTTATGCAGGAGAAAAATTAGTTTATTTTCAGTATGGGGGAAGTTTAAGTTTAAGTTCTGATTTAGCTAATCAGTTAAGCTATGAGTTTTCTGATAAAATTATTGTTACTGTTTATCTTAAGGGAGATATTGCAAATATTTCAATGAGGGGAAAAAATGTTTTAAAATTAACTTTAGAAGTTATTAAAAATATTGAAGGGGCTAGTGGAGGGGGGCATGAGGGTGCTACAGGTGTTAAGATGAATGTTTCTGATTTACCTAATTTTAAGAAAAAGATTGAAAATCTTATAAGGGGATAGATTTTTAAATATAAAATTTATAATATTTTTATGAATAAATTAAAACTAATCTACGAGAGTTTAGCAATTCCAAATTAGTTTTAACTGTGGGTTTTTATTCTTAATATAAATTTTAATTTTATCTATTAATAATAATTTAAGATGGTTAATAATAATAATAATAATAATGGTGTTGAAATAGAAAAAGATAATCTAATAAAAGATAATCTAATAAAAGATAATCAAGGAGAGCAGAACAAAGATAATCAAGGAGAGCAGAACAAAGATA
>CAZGSA010000011.1:0-13726 GCA_964528215.1 Candidatus Woesearchaeota archaeon | reverse complement strand
AAAGATAATCAAGGAGAGCAGAACAAAGATAATCAAGGAGAGCAGAACAAAGATACAGAACAAATTGCTAGAAAAAATATATTTTTTGATTCTGAAGAAGTTGAAGGTTTGAGTATTAAAGGTTATGATTTTAATGAAGTTGATAAAAATGCAGGTGTTGATTATGAAAAGTTGTTAGATAGCTATATGTGTACTGGTTTTCAGGCAACACATTTTGCAAAATCTGTTAAATTAATTAATAAGATGATTAAAGAAAAAGTAAGTATTTATTTAGGTTATACAAGTAATTTAGTTACTTCTGGACTAAGGGATGTTTTTAGATATTTGGCTGAGAATGGGAAGATTGAAGTTATTGTAACAACTGCAGGAGGAATTGAAGAAGATTTTATTAAATGTTTTGGAGATTTTAAATTAGGAGAGTTTTCTGCTTCTGGAGAATTGTTAAATAAAAACGGGGTAAATAGGACTGGAAATATTTTTATTCCTAATTCAAGATATTGTGAATTTGAGGATTTTTTTATACCTATTTTAGAAAAAGTTTATGAAAATCAAAAGAAAACAGGAGAGATAATTAGTGTGAGTGAGTTAATCAAGATAATGGGTAAAGAGATTAATAATAAGGAGAGTATTTATTATTGGTGTTATAGGAATAATATTGATGTTTATTGTCCTGCTATTATAGATGGAAGTATTGGAGATATTATTCATTTTTTTCAGTACAAGCATCCTGATTTTAAATTAGATATTGCTAATGATATTCATAAATTAAATGAGTATACAATTACTAGAAAAAAAACAGGGATAATTTTGCTTGGGGGAGGTATTATGAAACATCATATTTTAAATAGTAATATGATGAGAAATGGAGCTGATTATAGTATTTATATTAATACTGGTGAAGAGTGGGATGGTGCAGATTCAAATGCAAGGCCTGATGAAGCTGTGAGTTGGGGAAAGATTAAAAGTGAGAGTGATAAAAATAGCGAATTGAATTCTATTAAGGTTTTTGGAGATGCAACAATTTTATTTCCCTTGATTGTTGGGAAGTGTTTTTGTTGATTAATTTTGAAAAGCAAAAATATTTAAAGATTAAAGTCTATTAATAATTAATATGGTATCAGCAGCAGGTTCAAAAGGCGGAATTAGAGATTCTAATTTTAAAGAACAGTTAAGATATTTAAGAGTTCAAAAACCTGGAACAGAGCCTCAAGAGGGAGGTTATCAAGGAGATGCTAATTATCTATCAACAAATAAGAAGAAAGTTAATTATTTACTAACAAAGCCACAGAATGATTTGACAGGACTTGAAAAATCACTTTTAACCATTTAATTATTTAATAACTTTTAGCAATATAAACAATATGCTTAGCTTTTTTGTTTGAGAAAATACATTTATCATTTGATTTTGGTTTCTCATCAATAATACATAAAATTTTTGCACCACTTGTTTTATCTTTAATATTATCTTCTGATTCTTGGGTTCCATCCCAACAAGCCTTGACAAGTTTTTTATTTTTTATAGCATTAATTAGTTCTTGCATATTCTTTGCTTCAATTGTGTTGTCTTTTAAATATTTTTGAGCCTTGTTATATATGGCGTTATGAATATCTTCTAGAATTTTTGGGATTTCTTTGTTTAGTTGATTTATTTTTATATTTTCTTTTTTTCCAGTATCTCTTCTTGCAGCAACTACTTGTTTTTGCTTTAAATCTCTAGGACCTATTTCAAGCCTTAGGGGAATTCCTTTCATTTCCCACTCATTAAATTTAAATCCAGGTTTATTATCTGAATCATCTACTTCTACTCTAAACTGACTTAATTCTTGCTTGATTTTATTTGCTTGATTAATTATTTGTTGTTTTTCAGATTTTTTATTAAAAATAGGAATTATGATAATTTGAATTTCAGATATGTTTGGGCTTAGGACTAATCCTTTATCATCAGAGTGCATTATAATAGCTACTCCTATTGATCTTGTGGTTATTCCCCAGGAAGTTTGCCAAGGCAATTGCTTTTTTTCGTTTTTATCTAAATAAGTTATATCAAATGCTTTTGAAAAGTTTTGTCCAAGCATGTGAGAAGTTGCTCCCTGTACTGCTTTTCCAGAAGGTAAGAATGTTTCAACAGTTAGTGTATATTCCCCTCCTGCAAATTTTTCTTTTTCTGTTTTTATTCCTTTGATTATGGGAATCGCATACATATCTTTATAAGTTTGAGCATAAAAATCCTGAATTTTTTTAACTTCTTTATCTGCTTCATCTTTAGTTGCAAAAACAGAATGTCCTTCTTGCCATAGGAATTCACGGGAGCGAATAAATGGGATCGGATTATTAAACTCCCATCTAACAATATTACACCACTGGTTTAATCTTAAAGGTAAGTCTCTGTAGCTTCTAATCCATTTTGAGTAAGCAGGATACATTATTGTTTCTGAGGTTGGTCTGACTGCCAGAGGTTCTTGTAGTTTTGTATCTCCTGAATGAGTTACCCATGCAACTTCTGGATTAAATCCTTTCACATGTTGTTTTTCTTTCATTAGATTAGATTTTGGAATAAATAATGGAAAATAGGCATTTCTTATACCTTCTGCCTTTATTTTAGAGTCAAAATATTTTTGTACTTGTTCCCAAATAAAATAGGCTCTTGGTCTTAAAATATAAACTCCTGAGACTTCTGTGTATTCAATTAGCTCTGCTTTTTGAAGCAGTTGGGTATACCATTCTGAAAATTCATCTTTTTCAACTGTGATTCCTTTTTGGTTTTTTATTCCCATTATTATCTTAATAATTATTAATATTTAAATTTAAGCAAGAAATTTTAAATCTCTTAAAATCTTGTTTTTGCAAATTTATAGATATTTTTTAGGTAATTGATTTTAATAGAAGGAATATATAAATCTTTATAAGCTTTGATTTTTATTGATTTTTAATGGTTTTAGGTCAGATTAGGTTTGATAATTTTGATAGAGCAGTATCTTATCTTAGTATTTGGAATTATTATTTAGAAGGATTTGTAGAAGATGAAGATTGTTCTCAAAGAAAATATGAGGTTTATAATAGGGCTCAACATTCTAGAAATCCCTTGGCTTATATTTATAGGGCTGGTTTTTTGAAATTTGTTGAAAAAAATATTAGCAAAAAGGAAAAAAAAGTTATAGAAATAGCATTAAGTGGAGAAATTAAAAAAGAAAAAACTAAAAGTAGAGATTTAAAAAGTAAAATAAACATAGTAATAAAATAATTGTTATTTTAAGAATTAGATAATTTGGATATTCTTCAGTGATACTCTTTTATTGTTTTTTTAATTTTAGAAGGTGGTGTTAATATCTTAGGGGATTTTAAGTCTTGTATGTGGGTGACTGGAAGAAATAGTTTACATAATTTAATAAACATGAATTATCTAGAAAATTAATTGATTTGTTTTAAGGAGAATGTTGTAATAATTAATATGAGCCTGCCAAGATTCGAACTTGGATCAGCTGGGCCGAAACCAGATATTCTATCCATTGAACTACAGGCTCATTACAAAAGAGATAAGCAAAGGTTATTTAAATGTTTATTTGTTTTTAAATTAAGAATTTAATAGATATAAATTTGGTTAAGATGAAGAATAATCTATAAACAAAACTGAACCTTATATCTTAGAGTTATTAGTGTTATAATTGAATAATTTATAGAGGCATAAAAAGGGTAACGATGATAAACATATTTTTATTTTTAGCAGCAACTTTTTTATTAACACTTTTAATTGGAAGATTATTAGAAAAAATAAGAGTTCCTTGGATTTTTTCAGCTCTTCTTATAGGCTCTGTTCTTGCTATTTATAATCCATTTGATTCTATAACTTCATCACCTGCTTTTTATTTTTTATCTCAACTTGGTATGTATTTCCTACTTTTTATAATTGGTTTTGAAATAGATTTCACAAAACTGAAAAAAAGTGGAAAATTTATTTTTAAGGCAACATTTTTTATCATATTTTTAGAAGGTATTTTTGGCACTCTTTTAATCTATTTTGTTTTTGGATACTCTTGGTTTATCTCAGCCCTTGTTGCATTGTCTTTTGCAACAGTTGGAGAAGCTATTCTAATCCCCATTTTAGATGAGTTTAAAATTATCAATACAAAACTAGGTCAAAGTATTATTGGTATAGGTACTTTAGATGATGTTATAGAACTTTCCCTATTAATTTTAGTTAGTATCTTGATTGGTTCTAAAGTAAATTTAGTTTCTAATATTTTCCTAACCCTATTCTCTCTTTTAGTATTAGTCATTCTCACTGTCTCTTTAACTAAATTAAGGAGAAAAGGTAAGGAATTCAACTTTTTTTCAATTGAAACTTTATTTTTATTTGTTCTTTTTGTTTTATTCTTGTTTTTAGGAATTGGAGAATTAGCTAATGCAGCTTCTGTTGCTGCTTTGCTTGCTGGAATCTCTCTTAATGCATTTATCCCCAATAATAGAATTGAGAAGATTAAATCAGGGCTTAAAATGCTGTGCTATGGATTTTTTGCTCCAGTATTTTTCTTATCAGTAGGTATGACAATGGATATACATTATCTTTTTTCATTTCCTTTATTAGTTCTTTTAGTAGTTGTTGTATCTAATAGTACAAAACTTTTAGGGTCTTGGATTATTGGAAGAAAAGAACTTGGAACAAAACAATCTGTATTATTAGGCATAGGTCTATCTGTGAGATTTAGTACTAGTATAATTATTATAAAAATCTTGTTTGATAATCAATTGATTGGGGCAGATTTATATTCTGTTATTGTAGCTTCAAGCATAGCGTTTAAGTTTATTGTTCCAGTTTTATTTTCTAATCTTATTGTTAGGTGGAAGATTGCTAAAATTAAAAATGGAACTAGGAATAGATAAGAAATTTTGGGCAACTGCATTTACATTAACTGGAACGATTATAGGGGCTGGTATTTTAGGACTTCCCTATGTATTTGCCCAATCTGGGATTTTTATTGGTATTTTTTGGCTTGTTTCGATTGGATTAATTGTTATGTATGTATGTTTATGTTTAGGAGAAGTAAGCCTTAGAACTAAAGGAAAACATCAATTAGTTGGCTATGCTGAAAAATATTTAGGTAAGGGTGGAAAGAGAATTATGTTTTTTGCAGTTGTTTTTGGTATTTATAGTGCTTTACTTGCTTATTTGATTGGAGAGGGCCAGAGTTTATCTCAATTGTTTACAGGAAGTTTGAATTATTCTTTTTATTTTGCAATTAGTTTTTGGTTATTTATGACATCGATTTTAAGAAAAGGTTTAAGAGGTTTGAAAAGAGTGGAATTATGGGGTGTTTTTGCAATAATTATTATTATCTTAACCCTGGCTGCTGGGTATTTTCCTGAAATAAATACCCAGAATTATTTTTATAGTGATATTGCAAGTTTTTTTTTACCGTTTGGAGTTGTCTTGTTTGCTTTAATGGGTTTTACAAGTATGCCTGAATTAAGAAGGGAGATAAGGGGAAGTGAGAAGAAATTAAGAAAAACAATCATTATAGGGGTTACAATACCTATTTTTCTTTATATTATTTTTAGTTTAATATTTATTGGAGTTTTAGGCAAGAATATAACTGAAGTAGCAACTCTAAATATGGGATGGTTAGTTTTATTATTAGGTGTTTTTACAATGCTTACTAGTTATTTTGTATTGAGTTTTGTTTTAAAAGATATTTATAAATATGATTTAAAATATAGCTCTTTTTCAGATTTCTTTTTAGTGTCTTTCGTTCCTTTAGTACTGTATTTGTTAATTAGCTGGTTTGATTTACTTAATTTTATTAGTGTTTTGGGAATTGGAGGAGTTATCTCAGGGGGTTTAACAGGGATAATGGTCCTTATCATATCTAAACAAGCTAAGAAAAAGGGAGACAGAAATCCAGAGTATAAAATGAAGGTGAGTAGTTGGTTGGTTTGGTTATTAGTTTTTATTTTTGCACTAGGGATTTTAGCTGAATTGTTTTTTTGATATTTTCTATAGAATTATTTTCTAATTTTTATAATTAATCTGCAGAGAACCTAAAACTTTAGATTGTTTTGCCTGTCCGCTTATTTTTAATAAATTAGGTTTTATTTCTAAATCTCCTTGAAATTCTTGTATATCAATGGTTTCATTTTCAAGATTAATATCTATCTTATTTTGTCCTAATTTTAAGTTTCCAGAAGTTTTGTAAGATAAAGAGTCAAGATAAACTCCAGATAATTTTAAATATCTGTGATTAAAACTTTGTTTAGAGGAAAGTTTTAATCTCGAATTTTGGTCTTTTGTGAATGAGTTTCCATTAATAAAAATATTTGTTGCAGTTCCTTCTAATTGGATTATTTTTTCAGGAGTAAAATTCAAGGTTCCCTGAAAATCATCAATAATTATGCTTGTTGTTTTATCTTCTTTTAATTCAAATTTTTTATTTTCAATATCAAGGCTAACGGGATTGTCTGCTATAAAAGAGATTTTATTTATTTGATAAACCCTTAAATTTTTAGGAGGTGTTAGTGTTGCAATTATTGACGGGGCCTGTTTAGTCTGTGTAGAGTTTGTTATTACTTTTCCAGTAGTATTTGTTTTTATTGAAGAGTTATTTGGAAATATAAAATAAATTAAGAACCCAACTATAACTATCAGAATTAAAAATAAACCTATTTTTAAATTATCTTTTTTAAACATGTTTAAGATAATTGTTATAATCTTATAAATGTTGTGTAAGTATTTTTTATTTTTTTAAGAATAAGTGTTGATTATATAAATGAAATAGATTAAAAAATTTGTTTTTAGATTAATATGATATTAGTTTAGATTAATGAAATATACAGGGATTCTTTTTTTGATTAATAAACCCTTAGTAGGAGAGTTTTGGTGAAACTATCTAATTATCTTAAAATTTTGGAAGATGAAATCTAACCAAAATTTATCTTGTCTATGCTAATAAAAATTTATAGATGGGAAGTAAGATTAAATAGCAGAGATTAATCTAATCCTTTTGAAATAAATTAGGAATATTTATAGAAAATATAGGAATTTACCAAAGCTAGTATGAGTAATGGTTTGAGTAGACTCAAATTATAATTATTTATATAGGTTTTATTAGGTTTGAGTATGAGAATATATTCTTTTTTTAAGGATTATTATAAGAAGAATAAAAATTATAAGGGTTAGGGGAATTATATAGTGATTAGCATAATTTTGATTTATAATATGTCCTGTTATTTTTAAATCAATAAATGTTATTATTAAGATTAGGAGAGAGATTATAACTAAATTTTCTGTTATTTTTTCTAAGGTTTTTCTTTTTGTTATTTTTGGAGATTTAGAGGTTTGTTTTAAATTGTATTGAGGGTCTTGTCTGAAAAATCTATTTTTTACTTCTTTGTTTGACATAAAATATAATTCTTTAAGATTTATTTTATTTGTATCAAGATTCTGTGCAAAATTATAGGGTCTTGTATGAACTAAAATTTCTTCTCTTGTTTTATCAAGTTGTTTTATATGCTTTTTTGCAGTTTCTGAATTTGGGTAAGGCTGTTGATATGTTATATCTGTTTTGTATGGAAATTCTGTTTCAAATTTTTCCAATTCTCTTTTTTGAGATTTAATTCTTTTTAAAGTTTCAAGTGCCTTTTTTTGAGATGTTGGTTTTGTTTTTTTAAATGTCAAATTATCAGAGGGTTTTGCAACTTTTTGTAAGATATCTCTTCCAAGATATCCAAAAAATTCATCTGTGTATTTTTCAGATTCTTGATTTCTACTTGGAACTCTATCAATTTCACTACCAAATGGATGAAATAGATAATAACCTAATTTAGATTTTGCATTTGTATTTTGATGTGAAAGAATATAATTTCTGATGAAATGACTTATCTCTTCTCCGATTACATCTCCTCGATTAACATGATTTTTACTAAGTTCAATTTCATTTAAAAGAGGATTATAATTTGTTGAGTTTTCACCTATTAAATTAATAGATGGATAGTCTTTTTTTGGGATATTGACCCTGATTTCTTGAGTTACTCTATTAATTAGGCTATTTATTTTTTGTTGTAATTCTTTTTTATTCATTATCTTAGCTCTTTTTTCATAATATCAATAACAGTATTATAATCTGCTCTTTTATTTGTTTTCTGCATAACTTGTCCTATTAAAAAATTAATAGATTTTTGCTCTCCTTTTTTATAATCTTCAATAGATTTTTTATTTTTTGGATTTTTAATTATTTCTTGGATTATATTTGTTAATTTTTTATTATCTGTTATTTTTTCTGCTAATTTTGCTTCTGATTTTGGAGAAAATGATTTTGGAATGAATTTTCTTAAGATTTCTTTTGCTTTTAGAGGTGTTATTTTATTTTGTTGAAGCAGATTTAATAATTCAATAATATGTTGAGGGTTTATTTCTACATCTTCCATTGTCTTTTTATTATAATTTAAGACTGATAGCCATTCTATTGTTATCCAGGGCATAGCTAGTTTTGGAGGTATTTTTTCAATAACTTTTTCAAATAATTCTGCAATTTCCAGATTTTGAGTCAGTACTTCTGCATCTATTTTGTTTATTTTGTGTTTTTCTATTATTTTTTTTAATTTTTGTTGAGGAGATTCTGGAAGAGTTTTTATTATTTGATTTATTCTTTGTTTTGTTATCCTTATTATTGGCAAGTCTGGTTCTGGAATAAATCTATAATCTGCTTGTTGTTCTTTTGTTCTCATTAACTCTGTTTTTTCTGATTCAGAATTCCATCTTCTTGTTTCTTGTTTTTTTGGTTTTTGTTTTTCATGTCTTTTAAGTTCTGAGTTAATTGATTTTATAATCTCTTTTATCGAATTAACATTTTTAATTTCTGTTCTTTTTGAGATTCCAATTATATTCACATTAACATCTGCTTTAATTCCTGCATCTTTGTTTAATACTTTTATATATGAAAGAGTTAATACTAATTGTTTTAGCCATTTTTGAACTTGTTCTGCAGATTTAAACTCTGGTTCTGTTACAATCTCTACTAAGGGGACTCCAGCCCTATTATAATCAATTTGACCTGTTTCTGGATTCCAAGCAGCAGGGTCTTCTTCTAAATGAACTTCTGTTATTCTAATTCCTAGAAATTTTCCATTTTCTGCAACAGGTGTTGAGTGGGCTCCCGAGATTGTTTTCTGATATCCAGTAGGCATATCTGGCCAATCATAATGTTTTCTCTGCCAAATCAGAGGTTTGTTATTTTCTATTAGATTTGGCTTGCAATTAAGCATTAAACCTATTTGAAGGATTTTGTTGATTGCCGATGAATTTGGAAGCATTGGTTTACTTCCGGGTTGACCTGTGCAAATGGGACAGATATTTGTGTTTGGTTTAATTTGTTTCATATCATGAAAGTTTTTACAAGTACAAAAGAGCTTTTCTTTTGTTTCTAAATATCCATGTATTTCAAGACCTATCATATAGTTATTTTTATTACTCATGAAATAAATAGAATCTTTTGGTTTAATAAAGTTTTTATAATGAATCTGAAAGTTTTTTTAGTTTTTTTATGTTTTGTTTTAGGTATCTTTCTACTACTTCTGGGTGATGAGGATAATCACAGCTATTACAATCTAAAAGGAGGTTTGAAGGAGGATTGTTGTAATGTATGCGGTGGCCTAGGTTTGGATTTTTTTGGCATAGTTGGGAAGGGTCTTGAGAAGGATAATCTGGACAACCACAGAGAAAACAATTTAAATTTTTTAAATCACGACAAGGAGAAGAATTATAACAATGGCAAGCAGAATTGTAAGCTTGACTTCTTTTTTTAAAACTTGTTGCATTTAAAATTTTAGGGATGTTTTCAAGAGTTATCTCTATTTTTTGTTCTTTTAGTTATTTTAAAATTATTTTCTGATGTTTTTGGAAAAAATCTTTTATTTTTTGAAGGCTCATTTAATGGTAAGATTTTTATAGGATTATAAGGTTTATTGTTATATGAAAAAACCATATAAAAATCCAGAGCCAGGAGATGAAGTTGAAATTCTTGTTAACGGAGAAATTCATAATGGGACTTTGCTTGAAAGCCATGATAGGGGCATTCTTTTGTTAAAATTAAAAACAGGTTATAATATTGGTTTTAAAAAAGAAGATGTTTCTGAAATTAAGGTTTTAGAAAAAAAAGACAAAGGAAAAAGAGATAAGGATGAAATGAAACTATCTGGAAAAAAACCGATAATTGATTTTTATCTAACTGGTGGGACTATTAGTAGTAAGTTAGATCCTGAAACAGGAGGTGTTAAATGGTTAATTGATAGTAAGGAATTATTTTCAATGTACCCTGAGATTTTTAAAATAGCAGATATTAGGGTTTATCATCCTTTTATGAAATCAAGCGAAAATATGGACTCTATGGATTGGATTAGACTTGCTAAATTAATTGAAAAAAGTTTAAATGATAATCAAGTTAAGGGTGTGATTGTTAGTCATGGGACTGATTTTTTGCATTATACATCTAGTGCTTTAAGTTTTATGCTGGGAAAATTAAACAAACCAGTTGTTTTAACCTATAGCCAGAGAAGCAGTGATAGGGGCAGTAGTGATTCTAGATTAAATCTTATTTGCAGTGCTCATGTGGCTTTAAGTGATGTTGCAGAAGTTATTTTAGTTGGGCATGCTAATTTAAATGATGAATACTGCTATGCACTTCAGGGAACAAAAGTCAGAAAAATGCATTCAAGCAGAAGAGATACTTTTAGGCCTATTAATTGTAAACCAATTGCTAAGATATGGGGTGATGGAAAAATAGAAATGATTAGACAAGATATTAATAAGAGAAATAAGCAAAAGGTTGTAAGTGATGCTGTTTTTGATTCAAGAGTTGCTTTAATTAAATTTTATCCTGGGCAAAATCCCGATATTTTAGATTATTATAGAAAAAAAGGTTATAGGGGTTTAATTATTGAAATGAGTGGTTTAGGTCATGTTATTAGTGAAGGAAAAAATAATTGGATTTTAAAACTAAAAGATATTATTAAAAAAGGAATGTTTGTTTATGCTGCTCCTCAGACTTTATATGGGAGATTAGATGGTTATGTTTATAGTCCGGGTAGGAAATTAATAGATGCTGGAGTTATTTTTTTAGAAGATATTTTGCCAGAAACTTCTTTTGTAAAATTAGGCTGGATTTTAGGTCATAGGGGTTGGAGAGGAAGTGTTATTACAAGTGCAAAAATGAGACAAAATATTGCCAAGGAATTTAATGAAAGATTAGGCAACGAGTTTTTAGAATAATTATTAATAGTATTAGGAATTAAAATTTTTTAAGAAATATTAAAAAATTAATCTTGTTCTGGAGCTATTAAACAGATTAGATTATCAATATTTAATTTTAATATGGATTCTTTATTTGTATTCCCCTCATTAGGATTTTTTGTCCTAAATAGATATTTTTTATCTTCTAAAACTTCTAATATCTCTCCTGGAATTAAATAATTTTGATTTTTAAAAGTTGTGTCTTTTATTGCAACTTCTTTTCCAATATATTCTTCTAAAACAGAGTTCCTAGAATAGCTTGTTGAATCTGGAGAACTTTTTGAGTCTGGATAATTTACTGGTTTTCCATTTATTATTTCGATTAATAGTTTTGGGATTTTTTGTTTTTTTCTAGATGTTTTTATTGGCATAATGATAACTATCTTTTAGTGTTTTTAAATAAATTCAATATTTAAAATATATATTATATAGAAATTTTATTTCATTTTTCTCTCAATTCTGTTTAATTGAGATTTAATCTCTTGAATTTCTTTTTCAGCTTTTCTATTTACACTATAATCATATTCTGCTCTTAATCTGTCTTTTTGACCTTGCCTGTTTTGACTCATTAGAATTATTGGTGCTTGAATTGCTGCAAGACAGGAAAGAATTAAGTTTAGAAGGATAAATGGATAATTATCCCAAGCTTTTCCAAATATAATCCATGAGGTATTAACTATCATCCATATGATAATAATAATTAGAAAGCTAATAATAAAAAACCAAGAACCTGCCCATTTTGTTAACCAGTCTGATGTTTTTTGACCGAGAGTTAGTTTTCTTTTATCTTGTTTAAACATTTTTTTCATAACAATTTCAGATAATTTTTCTACTTTTTCACTTGTTTTTCCAAATTTGATTGAGTTAACTACATCATCACTTAATTTATCAACTTCTTTTTGGTCTTTTGTCAGCTCTTTTATGTTTTTATTCTGCTTGTGAACTTTAGCAAGTAGTTTTCTAGGATTATTATTTTTTTCGTTGTCCATCTTTCTCTTTTTTATAGTTAATTTAAGATGATAAATTATTAACTATTTTTATTAGTTAAATTTGGTTTATATAAGTTTTGGAGATATTATTTTTTTGGATTGAATCTTATTTTATTGTAACTACTTAGTAGTTATAAATAGAAAGGTTTTTAAAGGTGAAATAAGTTTGAATTATATGAAGAGAGAATTATATAATCTTGGTAATGAAGAATTTGCCTTTTTTGTTAATAGGGCTGGAGAAGCACTAAACAAAATTGGAGTTCCATATACATTTGTAGGCGGGTCTGCAGTCCAAGCACATACATTAAAGAGACTTTGTGAAAAGTATCAAACTGACATTTCTACTCTTCTTCAAAATAAGGATATTAGATTTCAGGATTATATTAGGTCTACAGATGATATTGATTTGGCTTTATTATTTCCAGATAATGGGCAGGATAATTCTTTTGCAAGGTCTGTTTCTCAAAGATTGTGTGATTCTTTAGAAGGAGTTTATCTTTCAGCTAATGAGGAGTCTCTTTTTGAATATAAACTTGTGAGAAAAGGAATTAGCAGACCTGTATTTAGTATTGGTGTTGATGATAAATCTGGAGAGAATCTAGCATTGAATATTTCCAAACAATCAAGACATCTTAGGGGATTAGGTCTTAAGTTTTATGATAGTTTTATAGAACAAGGGCAAGAATTACAAATTCCTTATTCTAAGGGGAATGATATTAAAATTAGAGTTTATAGGCCTGAACATGTTTTAGCTACAAAAATTTCTCAGTTTAGGGCTAAGGATTCTATGGATTTATCTAATCTTGTCAAAGTTATGCAAGAATCTGGAGAAGAGATTGATAAAGAAGAGCTTAGAAAGGTTTTACTTCCTGTTTATGTAAATAATCTTGGAAGGTTTAGTTCTTTGACTGGAATTGATATAGATTTAAATTGAATGAAATTAAAATATTTTTGATTAAATATTGAGACATTTTAAATTGATTTTTGAGATATAAGAAATTTATATTTTTAAGATGTAGTATCAATACTCTATAAAATTTTAAGTTATGCAGATGAATGCAGTTGAGGAATTTGGAGAAATGTTTTGCGTAATTTGATTAGGTCTTAAAATGGGAATTGTTCTGTTTGTTGGGGTTTTATTTAAACACTAATTTTATTAACCCCCTTATTTTAGTTTTTTTATGGAAGAAGAAAATAATGAAAATAAAATAATTTCAGGATTAGAAAATAATCAGGTTCCAATCAAATCCGGATTGGAAATTCATCAGCAGTTAGATACTCATAAATTATTTTGCAATTGTCCTAGTGTTTTGAGAAGTGATGAACCAGATGTGATATTGAAAAGAAAGTTACATGCTGTAGCTGGAGAGGGAGGAGAGATAGATGTTGCTGTTCAGCATGAAGTTGAAAAAGATAAGGAATTTATTTATCAAGGTTATTCTGATACAAATTGTTTATTAGA